>JANSXJ010000571.1 GCA_024743015.1 Hyphomonas sp.
ACCCGCTTCGGGTTCGATAACCGCCGTGATAATCTTGAGCTGTTCGGTCTGCAGACGCGTGGTCGTTGCAAAATCGAGCCCGATGCCGAAATCGAGTTGCCCGGTCAGCGTCGCATCGATCGTATCCACACCGAACGCGAACGGCCTGATGTCGGCGTCAATGCCATGGGTTTCGAAAAAGGCCTGTTCTTGGGCGACCCAGACCTGCGACCCCAGAACGTTGAAGTCCACGCCAATGCGCACCTGGTCGTTGGCTGAAGCCGCATTGATGGAAAGCGGCAAGGTGGCGGCCAGAAGAACGCCGGTTGCCGCGCGCGCGAGACGCGTGAGAGCGGAAAATCTTTTCATTGCGGGTTTCCTTTTGCTTGCTTTGAGAAGGGTCCCTGAGACGTGCGACGGGACACAGCCGATCGACGGTCGATGAATGACAGCATTGCCGGATCGCTCATGTTCACGCGGCGCGAGGACTTGAGCTTGATCTGACTTGGGTTCAACCAGGCACGCGCCGCGCAAAGGATTTCATCGCGTGAGGAACGAACGAGCGAGTGGATGTGGATCGCCGGTGATCCGGCGGGCAGATCAAATTGCTGCGCACGCTGATGGGACAGATTGGTCGCGGTAATGTGCGTGTCGATCCAGCTTCCGGAAAGATCGGCCTGTTTCGACATCGCAGCGATCAGATCGATCGCATTTTGATCCAGTTCCATGGCTTCAACGTCAAAACGCGGCGCCAAATAGTCCTCGATCAGAACGACCGGATCACCGTCGGCCCTGAACAGGCGCAACAGCTTTGGGACTTCGGTTCCCGGCGCGATCCGCAGTTCGGACGCCAGATCGACATCGACCGGTGAATGGGCGACGGCCAGGATTTCAACGGTCGGCTGCAGCCCCGCGGCCGCAATGCTGGCAGCGAAGCCCGACTGATATCCCTGATCGTCCTTGATCGGAACCTCTTTGACGAAAGTCCCCTTGCCATGTTGTCGTTCGATGACACCGCGTTCCAGCAAGGAAACGTAGACTTCACGGACCTTGGCCCTGCTGATACCAAGCTGATCGGCCATCTCGCCTTCCGACGGCAAGCGATCGCCGCTGCGCAGGTCAGACGATCGGATGAATTCCAGAATCTGGTCACTCAGCTCTTCGGATCGGGCATCTGCTCTGCTCACGGGTTCACCTCCGCTGCGTATACGACTATCCGGGCCAATCATCAGACATCAGACATCAGACGTCAGACGTCTTACCTTACAGCGATGACCAAAATTCGCAAGTCGATTCCAGGCTTTCGATCGTCGGCGCCGTGGCGGTGGATGCTTGACGCCGTTTGCAGCCCCCCAAAGCCGGGCTGCTGACGACGGACATTCCAAATGTGGAAGTGTTTTGCTCGTCGAAAACGGTTATCACCGGAACGCGCTTCCACCTCAATGACCGCTTAGCCGCCAATTGCAGACGTTGCTCCTGCCAAACTCGAAGGTCAGCTTTGGGCCGATACCGTTGAAAAAGTCGCCTTTCTCGATTTCTGATCGTGTCGGTGAGTTCGGGTGTTCTTGCTCTCACGCTGGGTTTGGGACCAGCTTTGCGAGCTTGCGGAGATTTTGGACTGTTGCCGCCAGGATGAACTCATC
>JANSXJ010000184.1 GCA_024743015.1 Hyphomonas sp.
ACGATGGCTATGAAGGTGACCAGTCGCACAAGCACGCGCGTAACATGCCGCTTCTCAAGCGTGCCATCGCCGTCGACCCGCACAGAGTGTATCTGCGATTTCACCTCGGTATGACGCTGATGGAACTTGGACGGACTGATGAGGCGTGCTCCCAGCTTCGCGCGGGAATGGAAATGGCTACGCGAGACGGCGCGTCAGAGCGTGCAAGAGTTGAGGGTTCGTCTTGCGCGCAACTCTTGTCGGCCATGTTTTTGGCAAACGGTCAGGCGGCCGCAGCCTTGGAGATGGCCAGGCAAGGTCGTGCACTGTACCAAGGCAATCTCGCACTCTGCTGGGGCGAAGGCCGCTGTCTCCTCGACCTTGGGCAGCCGGCGGAGGCCATTGAGGCCGTCGAGCCGCTCCTGTCACTCGACCCCGAGCAAGTCTTCGATCCAAAAATCGCTTACCAAAAAAGCCTGTTTCGGTCCGATTCGCTTGGCGTGATCGGCAGTGCCTGGTTTGCCCTCGGCGAGCCCGAGCGCGCTGCGTTCTTTTTCGACGAGGCGGCCAATCACGCCGCTGCTCCGCGCGAGTATGTGGCGAAGGCCGCCCTGGCGCGATCACGCGCACGCCGCTCAGTCCATAACTAGAAGGCCTGCGGACTTGAGCGTGCGAGGTCTTCCGCCCCAAGGCCGGTTATGCAGGCAGTCAAAAACCGGGATCAACACTGCGCCAGCGCGAAGCCAGGATGATGGTCCCCCACTCACAACCGCGTCGGCAATGCCAGCGATCTCCTCTCGCATTGCGGAGCCAATCGAGGCTGGGTTCTGGCCGGTCAAACGCGCGGTGACCCGCGAAAGACGACGATAAGCGGCGTCTCTCGGTCGCAAACCATGGGGTGGGCTGACGCCCAGCCAGACATCGCTCGCGGCAATCCACAATTCAGTCGCTGCCCGCAGGCGAGGGTTGCAGCGCAAGATCGCCGCCACCTCTGCGAATGTTTCGTCACACAACTCATCGAGCATATGTGCGAACTCCAAAAGGCCCTTGATGGCAATCACCCCAAAATGGTTCCCCCGGTTTTCGAAATGATGATGAACCAGTCCATGAAGTAGGGCATGTTCAGGCCGCAACAGCCGGACCGCGAGCCCGTCAAACTCGGTATGGACAGCAGACTCGACCATAGGAACACTGGCGAAGAACCGTGCGGCGCGGGGACCGTTGATCCGCAAATGGGGCTCGACGATCACCGGCGGATCGCCGCGCGCCATGGCATCCAGATGATGATGCCGCGAACTCATCGTCTTGATAGACTGGAAATCCAGCCTGCGGAGGATAGCCATCGTTGGTTCGGCCTCAGCAGGGTCAATGGCGAAATCAAGATCGCGCTGAAAGCGCCATGAAGGCTCGCCCGTCAGAAGCGAAACTGCGCCCTTGATTATGAGCGGAACGATTCCGGCTGCGTTAAGTGCCCCGATGATATCCCGCAGCGCGGACCCCTGAAGGCGGCGACGCTCCCTCTCCTGCCGACGCATTGTCCCGAACGCGGTACGCAGCGTTGCCGGTTTGCCGGCGCCGACGCTGGCGATCGCAGGGTGAATGATGCCTTTCTCCTCCAGTGCATCAATCAAGGCGGCTGTCGCGAGGCGGCGGCTGGCAGCGCGCAAAAGGCCATCCACGGAACCGGGGTCGCTCATCAACAGGCCGCGCAGACGCGTTACCTCGGCTGCATCGATTCCACGCTTGATACAGGCCATAAGGAGGTCGAGGCGTTCGTCAGGCAACTGCACCGTTACACCCCAGGCGACCTTGACCGAGCCAACAACCGTTGCGGGGTGCTCGCCTGGCCCCAAAATGCGAGAAGAATTCGAGAGAATTCACGGCCTCAAAACCGCAGATAGGGTGGCGGCGATCTCTGAAACGATCCCACTGCGTTCGTGCATGAGTTCGACGTACGCGCGAAGTCGGGCGGCGCGCGCGGCAGCTTCGACTGGATTACTCAAGCATGCAAGACACGCGTTGGAGAAGGCCTCAGGATCGGTCGGCGTTGCAAACAGGGCCTGGTTGGGATCGAGTGCCAAGCCATCGGCCCCTACCACTGTTGAAACGACGGGTACGTTATGCGCAGCGGCCTCGAGGATTTTGATGCGGCTGCCGCTTCCAGTCCGCAACGGTACGATGCCGGCGGCAGCCGCGGCATAGAGCGGCGCGAGATCAGCCGGATCACGAACCAGAGTCGCCTGCGGCGCTGGGAAGAGATCGGTGACCGCCTTGGACGGATTGCTGCCCGCCGCCATCAGGCTCGTGGCCGGCCGCACCGCAAGCACCCGTGGCCAAACGTTCTGAATGAACCAGGTCAAACCATCGGCATTGGGCGGATAGCTCAGATTGCCAACAAACAGCAGTTTATCAGACGCGCTGCGCCGAATTTGATCAATGGAAGGTATCTCGATCCCATTTGCGATCGTCTTGATACTGGAAAGCGAAAGCCTGTCGTTCAGTGTCTCTGCCACGTTGGCGCTGGCGACAGTGAAAAGCCGAACAGTGGCCGCTGCGCGCTTGACCATTGCATCGAGCATGTCGGCCTCTGTCTCCAACCATAAACCGTGTGCGTCCTCGCCGTTGCGTCGGGCCAAGCGCGCGCGCTGCCGTGCCAACTCACCGTCGTCGTCATCCAGGTCGACAATCACTGGACAAGGCGCGTGGTCCAGGAAATCGAGCAGAGGCAATAGATGGGCACGGGAGAAGAGGATGCCGCTCCAGGGATATTGTTGAGTCAATTGCGCGAACTCGGTGGCAATCGGCAGCGACACCGCTCGCGAAGCGAACGGCCTGCCCAGTGCCCGCAACGCGTCGGCGCGCGCCTGCGGATCACCAATGGCGTTGATCAGCTGTAGCCGCGTATCATGGCGACCACGGGTATCCCAGTGTCGTATCTGGAGGCCTTCATTCGAGCAGTCGACCGGTGGTTCGTCGCCGAGAACCAAGATTTCGGTGCGGCCTATACTGCTGAGCGCCTCGGCAAACATGGCGGTTCGCATCGCCAGGCCGTTGCCACTTGGACGGGGAGTGATGGGCGTGACGTGCAGGAAAGAGGCGGTCATGGACGCATACCGCTCAAATCCGCCGATAAAGGTCCGGATTGAAGAAGTTATTGACAGATCTGTCGCGCGGACGTTCGCCCTCAGAAGCTATTGCAGAGCGCAGCTCTCCGACAATCCTCTCAAGTTTTTCGGACACGACCGGTTCGGTTTGCCGCATACGTCCTGCCAGGACGGCGGCGCGATCGAGGGTCCCTGGCTCGATGCGCTCAACAAGTCTTAGGGCGCCAACAAGGCTTTCATCGTCGATTACATCGCCCGGCGTGCCCCGCCGCGCCGCGTCGATAAGCGCATCAGCCAGGCCGGGGCGGTCGTCGGCGTCGGTCAAGCTACGAACAGGTATTGGCTGCAAAACAGCTTCTCGGCCATTGGCTGAAAGGAATTGTCCTTTCCACGAACCGTCTTCACGACCGATCAAAGTGAAACTCGGTTTGCTGGCATCACAGATTACCAGTCGATAGCCATCGTCGACCGCATCAACGTACCAGTTGGAACGGTAGAAATCGCGCCCTTTGCCGATCTGATGGCCGGCCAGTAATTCCAGCTCGGATGGCGCCTCGCCCATCACCGTGAGCGCAAAAGAGCGCTGAACGACGACATTCCGCTCAGCGGCCAACGCACCGGTCGGTCGAGATGGTGGCACAAACAACAAGCCGTTCCAGACTGCACGCAGATCTTCCAGAAAGCCTTCACATTCTTCCTGATGAAGGGCGCCGATGGGGCGAACTGGTTCATCATGAAGCGACCACTTGCAATTGCTTCGATGCTGCAAAGCTGGCTTTCCTGCAAAGTCACGCTGGATCAGGAACCGCTCGTCAATGAATGGTGTGTGCGGCACCACCACGCATTTCGCTTCCGACATCAACCAGGCGATGAGGAAGGTGTCCTTGTCGCCATAGACGAGTTCGTAGAACGTGTCAGCGCGCTGGTTGATTTCGAACGTCAGCCAAAGCGAGCGCCAGTGACGTGTCCTGTTGACGGCAACTTGCCCGGTTTCCCAGGAGCGCATACTCCGCGGCTCAAGGCCGACCATTGTCCACACCGGATTTTGGTCTGACAGGTCGATGATGTCCGGCCAGAAAACGGCGCCCGCATCGCGGTACTGGGGCCAGGCGAAGATCGTTTCCGGATCGATCGCCGGCACCTGATCTGCATCCAACAGGATGACGTCGTCGAAAGCACTGTGCAGAAGTGCATAGGACTTCAGCTGCCATCCGTCGTGTATCTCGGCTGGATACCGCTCCCGAACCGCGTTCGCGTCGACGATTGTGCAGCCGTGTGCCTCGAGAATGCCCGCGATCAGCGCGGGCATCTCTACGGGACCAATGTGCCATACTTCGATGGGCAGCCTGCACCCCAAAACGTCGCGAAGCATCCTGATCAGCACGTAAGCGTTGGTCAGCATCGTCGCGCCGCCGGCGCAGACGACGATCCCGCAGCCGTCTGCGCGCGGCGGCTGCTCAGCCGACCGTTGACAGGCGTGGATCAGTTCCTCGCCCAGCCCTTCTGTGTCGAAACCCACCATCTCGGCCCTTTTCCCCGCGCGCTGCCGATCCTAGTGTCTGCTCCACATCACTCCAACCCCGGGCGGACGGCTCCATGCAAAGCGTACTTGTTCTGACCCCAGTGAAAGACGCGGTGGAGCATGTCACAGACCATTTTCGCCGGCTTGACCGTCTGACCTATCCGAAAGACCGGATGTCGGTGGCACTGCTCGAAAGTGACAGCACCGACGACACGTACGCACGCCTCTCACGCCTTGTTGAGCAATATTCGGACGCGTTTCGGTCGATCCGCGCGTTCAAGCACGATTTTGGTTACAACTCGCCTCGAGGATTGCCCCGCTGGGAACCGGCCTTGCAGATGGCGCGGCGCACAATCTTGGCAAGAGCGCGAAATCAGCTCCTATTCCGCGCACTGAGCGACGAGGATTGGGTCCTCTGGATCGATGTCGATGTTGTATCCTACCCTGCCGACCTTATCGAGCAATTGCTCGCGCATGACCGCGACATCCTCCATCCCGATTGTGTAAGGGAGCCCGGAGGCGACAGCTTTGATCGCAACGCTTGGACCGATGGCGGCAAAACGCCGATGCACGCGCTTCGCGGCGCGGGCGGGCCAGTGAGAATTGAGAGCGTCGGCGGGACCGTTCTTCTGGTCCGCGCGGACCTGCACCGCGACGGGCTGGTCTTTCCGCCCTTTCGCTACGGCGTCGAAAGCGCGGCGATCCGAGAGAACCACCTCGTCTGGGGTAAGGGAGAGATCGAGACCGAGGGGCTTGCCGCCATGGCGCACGATATGGGCTTGCAGTGTTGGGGGTTGCCAGACCTTCAGGTCGTACATGCGTGACAGTTCGGCAAGACAGCACCCTGGTTCAAAGACTCACGAACCCGCGTCGTGATCCGTTATCATTCAAGGTAGCCGAAGGGGCCCTTGCCGTTTTGGCTGAATCCAGATGCGGCGTAACTTCCTCCTGCTTTGACGCATATCGCGCCTTCAGCTCACATCGGCCTCCCGCTCATGGTGGTGAAGAAGTCGATGTTGCGATGCGGAAAGCCTTCTAACGCGCTGGGTTCAGTTGGGATCGGAGAGTTCGGCCATGATGGCAACGTGATTGGCGCCAGTTCCGTTGTCTCAAGCCTTCGATCTGGAACAACGTCTCTCTGTTGATCACGTCCTGCGAAAGATCGGTCGATTTCTGGACATCGATGCGAGGCGAGCGAAGTTGCAACGCTACTTCGGCCATCTGAGCTGGCTGCTGCCGGGGGCCATCACCAGAACTCGGAACTGTCTTCGATTTGCGGTGTGGACCGGCTCTGAAGCATGCTGCCTTTAGCCGTCGGTGTTGTCCCGTTCACGCTGTCAAATCGAAATCTTGGACGCACTGCGAACACCGCACAACGAAGCGCTCCTATGGCCAGCGAATCACGCGCGCAGAAGCACCAGTTCGCCATTGCCCCGATGATCGGCTGGATCCAAAGCCGACATCTCTCAATGACTTGAGAGGCAATATGTACGGTATGCGTGGAACAACGGATTCAGAGCGATCCACGCGCATCCGGCTCCGTTGATACGCGCCCCGTGCCGCAGCTCGGTGTTTCGCTGTCCTCGTCCAAGAGCTCAAAACGGCCCGATTCCAACGATCAGCGCATATCGTTTTCAGTTCCTTCGTGATGACGCTTCAAACGCCAGGTCCATGCGGCTGATCAGATCGCCTTCCCACCACATCGGGAAGTTCGTGCCCCATTTGTTGGCGTACAACAGCAGCGACAAGCCCTCGTCCCAGCCCGGTGGCTCGGGCGGGAAGTCCATCAGTTCCAGCCCTTCCGGCGCTGCCAGCCCCGTATCGAGCGGCGTCAGCGTAAGCGGCCGGCCGGCGATGATCGTGCGGGCGGCGAAAAGACCCTGCAGCGCGCCGCCACCTCTTGGCGCGACTTTGGCGGGGTCGAGCCACAGACCGGTCTTGAGCAACTCCCAGCCCGAAGCTTCTTGGGGTGACAGCGTGGCAAACCCGGCCTCCGGCATCCGGTTGGCCGGCTTGTCTTCCAGCACAAGTGTGATGCGCAGCCCTTGCCGGCTCGCCTCAATGCGCCAGCGCAGCCGGACCGGAGCACCAAGCGCCTGATGTGCGTCACGTGGCATTTCCGCGGCAATCTCAATCGCGTTCGCTTCGCCGAAAATGCCCGCAAAAATTGGCGCAAAACGTGCCGAGCGCGCCGTTGCGGCGTGCTCCAGCCCCGGCTTGTCGTGGTCGAGGATGCCCCACTCCGGCCGGTCGATCAGGTAGGTGTCCAGATGCCTTTGCATGTCGGCGGCATCGAAGCTGACATGGCGATAGGACAGAAGCGGCCCGCCGTTGCGCCCCCCGATCCTCGTTTCGTCCGGCGCGACGAGCGCCGACACATCGCCGGTTTCGTCATCGGCTTCAATGCGCCAGCCACCGACCGCCAGCAACGCGGGATCGGCAGCCGTTTGCGGCAAGGCTGGCATTGCCGGCGGTGGCTGGGCGGCATGCGCCCGTGCGTAGTCGTCGGGCGACAGCGCGTCGATCGCCGCATCGAGATAGTCGCGCTGCTCGGCCCAGGACGCTTCGCAGATTGCAAATCGCGGG
>JANSXJ010000173.1 GCA_024743015.1 Hyphomonas sp.
AAGGTTCCACGCGTGCTTCGCAGCAATCCGGCGCGTTTAAGGGCGGTCAGAATTCGCACGATCGATGTGGTGTTGCATGACACCACCCGTGTGCAGTCCCGGTCGAGGGCGCCATCATAGCTGGCCTCGGCGACAAATGAATGGCCGGTGACATCGTGCTTTTCGCCACCATGAACGATGAATTTGATCCCGCGCTGGCGGTAAAGCGCAACATTCTTTGCCGCAATTCGCTTCGGCGTGCAGTCAACGACGATGTCGGATTTTTCCAGCAGGTCTTCCAGAACGCCAGCGATCTCAAGCCCGGCACCTTGCATAGACGGCACGTGGTCGTCCGAGGCGGCGTAAAGAACAAAGCCTTTCTGCCGAACCATGTTGGAGCGCCAGTCGGTGGTGATGTCGGCCACTCCCGACAACTCCATGTCATCCTGCTTGACGACCGCATCAGCCACGCGCTTGCCAATGACACCATAGCCATTGACGGCTACTCTTGTGCTGCCGAGTTCAGCCATTTGCTCCTCCATCGCTTAAGGGTCGGTCGTCCGCTTCCTTGAAATCGTGTTTGGTGGAGACGTGATCGGCTTCCGGTGACATGGCCTTGGCCGGATCTTGCAGCCGCGGCACAAAGCGCGGCACGCGCTCAGCATAGTGTCGATAGGCATCGCCAAACTCGGCTTCGATCTCACGTTCCTCGCGCAGCGCAAGCCGCCAGTACATGGCAATCAGAACAGGAAACATCACCAAGGTCAGGATTGTCGGCCATTGCAGCAGAAAGCCGATCAAGACCATCACGAAACCCACATATTGCGGATGACGAATCCGGCGATAGGGACCGGTCTGCGCCAACGCTCCGGCCTGCTGCGCCCTGTGAAGGACGCGCCAAGCGGCAGAAAGCAGAATGAAGCCGCCGCCGATGAACAAGAAGCTCAGAAAGTGAAACGGTCCGAAATGAGGGTTGGATTCCCAGCCAAAGAGCATCTCCAGAAGATGACCGGAGTCATGGGCCAACCAATCGGTTTGGGGGTAATTCGTTTGTAGCCAGCCGGCCAGAAAGTAGATTGTGAGCGGAAAACCGTACATCTCGGTGAAGAGCGCGACGAGAAACGCACTGAACGCGCCAAACGAGCGCCAATCCCGTGACGTCTTCGGTCTGAAGAAACTGAAGGCGAATATGATGAATACCGCCGAGTTGACGACGACCAGAAACCACAGCCCATAGGACGAAGTCTCCACGGTCAATCTCGACCCCTGCTCGGCGGACCACCATTTTGATGACCGCCACCATGTCCGGCGTGCAGAAAGAAGTGCACGCCTATGCACACGCCCAGAATAAGAACCACCGGGAGGTATCCCAGAATATGCGCCTCATGCTCTTCCCAAAGAAGAAACCCGGCAGCGGCCAGAAACACCGAAAGCGTCAAGCCATATCTGAACCTTAAAGAGCTGAGGAATCCGGATTTGTTTGTGTCAGTCATTCCAGCATCCAACTTGCCAGTCGGCCCGCTGCGCTGTGTGCTTGCGGGTTTCGGCGATATGGACGCTCAGGCGACGCGTTCGTTACAGTCGAGGTGCGCTGCATCCCGTATTGGGACGCCAACGTCATATTCGTAATGCGGAATCGCCTTTGTGCCCATCTGCCGCCGGGTAGGCGGCTTCGGCGCAAGGCTGCCATGGCCAAAGCTTGCCCATGGCAATGTAGATGAAGGATCCCGACCAAGCGATCAGAAGCAAGCCGTTCAGTGCCTCAACCCCAGCGATGAACCGGAGATGGCCTGAAGGAAAGACGTCACCCAGACCGAGCGACGTGTAGCTGACGATCGAAAAGTAAAAGTAGCCAAGCGTGTCGGTGATCCCCAGCCCACCGAAACCGCCAAGCGCAAGAATGCGGTCACCCAATGCGTATGCAAGCGCATAAAGCGCGATCTCGATGAAGTGTGCCGAGAGCGCTACGAGCACGATGACAAGAATCCGCACGCTCGGGCTTATCACGAAGCGCGACATTCCTCCGGACAGCCAGCGTAGCACTGTATAGTGGAATAAAAACGTCAAGACCACGAGCGATACCGTCAGCGATATTGCAAGAGCCATCTTCGATTCCTTTCAGCTGATTGCACGTACCGTCGGCTGGCATTTGCTGCCGAGTTTGAAGCAGGGCGCTGCGCATGATCCAACGCTTGACCTTCCAACGGTGGAAAGCCGCATGAGACATTGATCGGACAGATCAAGGAGGTTCCAATGCGGTTCCACATTGAAAACATGGCATGCGGCGGTTGCGCCAGAAGCGTCACCAAGGCCATTCAATCCGTTGATCCGGCGGCCAAAGTGGCAACAAGCCAGGAAACCCGAACGATTGAGGTCGCATCAAACGCGCCGGTCGGCGAGTTGATTTCGGTTCTGAAAGAGGCTGGTTATCCCGCTAAGCCCGTCGAAGCCGTCTAAGAGCGCTTCCTTTTGCGGACCGGCCACAATCAGATGCCTACGATGCCCTGATCGTGCCTGGTTTGGTTGCACGCCAAAACGCTCATCGGCTCAGCTGACTTCGAACCACGTGTTCATGCCTCCCGCAGCATGCTCAAGCATATGGCAGTGGTAAAGCCATTTGCCTGGATTATCAGCCACGAAAGCGATCTTGGTCGTCTGTTGTGGCCCGATCAGAAATGTGTCGCGCCATGGCTGGCCATCATCAACTTCGCTGCCTGATCGTTCAACGACACGGAAATGGTGACCGTGTACATGCATGGCATGAGCAAAGGCGGTATCGTTGATCGTCTCGATGATGATCGTTTCTCCACGGCGTGCGGAATACAGTGGCGCCTCGGCTAGGTTGGCGATGCCATTGAACGCCCACACTTGACCCGTGTCGCGGAAATCGGATCCCTCCAGTGGTTCGCCCTGATAAACAACACGCCCGATGTTACCCATGGCACCGCCCGTCATCTCCACGCGAACCGTACGGGCGTCGACCAAGTCGGGTTCGGGTAGGTTGTTCGGAGGCAAAGACGGCGGATTCGGTTGGCTCATCGGCGCGCCTGTGATCTCAAAGCCCGCAAATGCAAACGGCGTATCGCCCGAGAGGTCCTCGATCACGAAATCCGATCCGGCTTCGGGTACTACCATGAGGTCCGCGCGTTGAGCTGGACCAAGCAGCATCGGCGCATAGCGTAGCTGAACGGGTTCCGGTAACGCTTGTCCGTCATAAGCGATCACTTTCGCACCGAAGCGGTTCGGGTCGATCTCGAAGATTCGTGCGTTGGAGGCGTTGATCAAACGAAGCCTATATGCCTCACCCGCATTTAGCGTGCTGACAGGCATAGCTCGGCCGTTGACCGTCAGCCAATTGCCCAAACGGCCGCCATGGCTCCAGTCCATCAGCGAACCAAGGCTGGCGACGTCCAGCGTACCTTCTCCCGCCAGCCGCCAATCGTCGATGACGAGCGTAAGATCATGCTCGCGATCGAATGGAGGCGTGTTCTCGTCGACGATCAGCGGTCCGTAAAGGCCGCGCGCGACTTGGTTCCAACTCTTGTTGTGCGCATGATACCAATAGGTACCGGCATCGGGCGCGACAAAGTCATAGTCAAAGCTCTCACCCGGCTTGATGGGGTCCTGCGTCAACCCGGCTACACCGTCCATTGCGTTGTCGATACGAATGCCATGCCAGTGCAGGGATGTTGGCTCGTCCAACCTATTGGTCAAACGAACCCTGACGCGCTCACCGCGTTTCACCCGGATCTCTGGCCCGGGTGCGGAGCCGTTGTAAGTCCACAAATCGGATGTCGGTCCATCCGGCTGAAAAAGAGCTTGCTGGGAGGGGCCAGCAGCCAGGTCGATAAAGCTGTCCTGGCGGGCCAGCGCGAGTGATGGAAACTGTACGGTGAGCGCTGCAAGACCGGCTCCACCAACAAAGTGTCGGCGTGTGATGTGCATTATGAACCTCAAGAAACAGGAATTGTGAAGGATGTGGTCAGAAAAGCGGTTGCCGTGAAGATCAGCAGGAATACCCCAGTTTCGTAGCGTAAAGATCGTCGGAACCGCGGTGCGGCCAGCTCCGCATCAATCGCCAAAGCCGGCACGAAACGCCACTTGTTGAGTGCGGCGATACCGAGCATGATGGATACGAGCACCAGTTTGCCCATCAAGACCCGCCCATAGTCGGATGCCCAAAGCGGCTCAATACCGCCGAGCAAAACATAGGCAAAAGTGCCCCCTGCGAGGACCAACATGGGCACGATAATGCTTGCTTGCCGGCCGAAACGGTCGGCAATCTCGGCAGCATGGGATGCGCCGCCGTCGAACAACGTCAGACGGTACAGCGGTGCAAGCGCACCGAACCAATAGGCCACAGCTAACAGATGAAACGTGATCAGCCCGCCGAGCAGCCATTGCGGCTCGCGTGTTGCGTGACCGGTCAAAGCAAACGAAGCGGCCACCATGATTGCGCCGAACAATGTCGCCGGCGCCCGGACCGGTCTGAACAGTGCCGCGAGCAGAACGAGAGCAAGTCCGCCCAAGCGAACGTAGGTCGATTGTCCCAGCGGTCCTTCCAAACTGATCATGATGATGTCGGGATTGATCATGCCGCTCCAATCGTCCATCAGCCGTCCGGCTTGCACCGACACACGAAGTATGGTCGCCGCTATCGCCACCAGTGTGGCGATGACCGCCAGAGGCCGTAGCGCGTTTGCCACTTCGTCGCCGGCGCGCGGTAAGCCAAGGCGGAACAAGAGCGTTCCGATCGCCAGAAAGCTCGCTACATAAATGATCAGCTTGCTTGTCGCCGCAAGCAAGCTCCATGTCGTGAATACATCGCCCAAGGTTCATTCTCCTTCGACGGTGAAGGAGAATGAACCCGTCATGACATGGCCGTCTTCGCCAAGTGCACGCCAGCTCACTTCGTATCGACCGTCGCCCATGAACTCAGGCGTTAGGCTGATCGCATCGATCATCGCAAATGTTGGTACATCGATTGTCTTGGTGTGACTGGCAGTGCCGTTGGTGTGAATCATTTCGACTTTCATCACACGCGCGGGCGCCGCGAACCTTAACTCGATCGTTTCGGGGACGACGGTGAGCGTCGCGCCATCCTTAGGCTCAGGACTCATTGAAGCCACCATGTGACGACGGCAGCGATTGTGATTGCGGCCATGAAGATGTCGGCGCGACGGTCGTATCGGGTGGCAATGCGCCGCCAGTCTTTGAGGCGCCCGAACATGTTCTCGATCTTATGGCGTTGTTTGTATTGGGTTTTGCAGAAGTCGGCAGGTGCTTTTCTGCCCTTGCGTGGTGGAATGCAGGACGCAATCCCCTTGGCGAGAAGAGCGGCGCGATACTCATCGGAATCATATCCCTTGTCGGCGATCATGGTCGCGCTGCCGCTGTCTGGCAGGACGGAATAGAGGATCTTGGCCCCGATATGATCGGAGACCTGGCCCGCTGTCAGGCACATGGCGACCGGCCGCCCTTGGCCATCGCAAACCGCATGGAGTTTTGTGTTCAGCCCGCCCTTCGTGCGGCCAATGTGGCGGGGAAGAATCCCCCTTTTAAAAGGCTCGACGCGGTGCGGTGAGCCTTCAGGTGAGTGGCATCGATCATGACGATATCGGGGGCTCCGTCGCTGGCCGCCAAGTGACCGAAAATCCTGTCAAACACGCCCAGTTCCGTCCATCGGCGGAACCGGTTGTAAAGCGTCTTGTGAGGTCCGTAGGCCTTCGGCGCATCCTTCCACTGAAGTCCGTGCTTCAACACATAGATGATGCCGGACACGACCCGGCGGTCATCAACACGTGCAATGCCGTGCGATTTGGGAAAGAACGGCTCTATCTTCGACATCTGGCCGGGCGAGAGCAGAAACAAATCAGCCATGGCAAACTCCTTTGCCACCCTGAATCACAGCGCACGCCTCAATGCAAATTAATGGGTCCTGAGCCTAGGCTCCGTCGTATTCATTTCGGAATGAGCCATGGCCGGTGTTGCTGCAAGCAGCAGTGCCGCAAGCGCCATAATGGATTTTTTCATGCTTGATATCCTTGTTTCTTCCTTGCTCAAACGCTGCGAGTTGTGCCGTCATCGGCATCGGGCCGACGAACGTGCAACTATCGCCATGAGCGTTCAATGGGTTAGCGCCGGCGGTGGGTGCTAGGGGTCGCCGGTCAGATTAAGGAAGGAGGATATTTTGGTGGAGGCGGATCCAGCGCGTTGGACCGGTCGGTCAAAGCCACAACGGGCCAATCAGTTGGCGTGTCATCTGCGTTGGTGTCGGACAACACGGCAACGGTCGGCACCAAGAGGATATGAGCGCCACAATGCAGCGATTGAGACGGCGCACTGGATTTGCATCCGTCGGTCTTTTGACCTTCGGCGGTATGTGTTGCCGACGACTCTGAACCCGGATGGCAGTCTACCGCCGATGTCGTCATCGCATCTGCATGAGCATACACGCCACCCGAAAGAAGCAGCATCATAACGGCGAACATGGAAAACCATGTCCCGATGTGCCCTTTCTGCCGGTACGCAATCCGCATCGAATCGAAGAGTCCCTGTGCCGCTTCCGATGGCGCTGTTAAGCGCTGAATGTGACCAAGTCATGCCACCTGACAACGAAATTGTGGGCACAAGTGCTTAAAAAGTCATCTATCTACGGTGCCCGATCGCTTTTGTTTGCCAAGACTGTTTGAACGTTGGACCGCAAACATGTCAGCCCGATTGTTTCACAGGCGTCGTTGCTCGTGTCACCTTATCCAGCGACGATGGGTTGTAGAGGTAGTTGCGGACCAGCGGAACAGCATCCTGGCGTCGACCCAATTGAAGCTGAAAGACGACGTGATCGCCGTGGCGGAACGACAATTCGCTGCCCGATAGGTAGAAATCCCACATGCGCACGAAGCGCTCGTCATAGAGCGCGGCAGCCTTATCGGCATTGTCGAGGAACCGCTTGCGCCAAGCCCTGAGCGTTTCGGCATAATGAAGGCGCAGGACTTCGATATCCAGCACCTGGAGCCGACGTTTCTCGACGTGTTGCATGATTTCGGAAAGCGCCGGGATGTAGCCACCGGGAAAGATGTATTTGTCGATCCACGGATTGGTCATGCCGGGCGGTGTCGTTCGACCGATGGTGTGAACGACGGCGACGCCGTCGTCGGACAAAAACCGGGCGATTTGAGCGAAGTATTCAGCATAGTGACGCGCGCCGACATGTTCGAGCATGCCGACCGAGACGATGCGGTCGAACCTGCCGTCAAGCGCGCGGTAGTCAACAAGCTCGAAATGAACGCGGTCACTTAACCCCTGTTCAGCCGCGCGCTGGCGGGCGGTGGTAAGCTGTTCAGACGACAGCGTGATGCCCAGAACATCTGCGGCGCCGTGACGTGCCAAATCGAGCGCCAGCCCGCCCCAACCTGAACCGATGTCGAGCACCCGATGCCCCGGTTGGATCGAGAGCTTGCGAGCAATGTGCGCTTTCTTGGCGGCTTGAGCCTCGTCCAACGACATGCCCGGCCGGTCGAAGTAGGCACATGAATATTGCATGTCGTCGTCGAGAAACAGCCGGTAAAGCGGGTCGCCGAGGTCATAGTGGTGCGCCACGTTACGGCGAGCCCT
>JANSXJ010000008.1 GCA_024743015.1 Hyphomonas sp.
ATCTCTCCTCGTTTCGCAGCGCGGCTGAGTTCGCGCGCGATGATGATCTGTTGAATTTGCGTTGTGCCTTCATAGAGCCTGAAAATACGCGCATCGCGGAAGAACCGCTCGACGCCATAATCGGATACATATCCTGCCCCGCCAAAGACCTGCACTGCGCGGTCTGCGACCCGTCCGACCGCTTCTGATGCGAACATCTTGCAGCACGAAGCGAGCATTGTCACCGGCTCACCCGCGTCGCGCTTTCGGGCTGCGTCGAGGATCATACAGCGGGCTGCATAGGCCTCGGCCTGGCTGTCAGCAATCATCGCCTGGATCAGCTGATGTTGCATGATCGGCTTGCCAAACTGCTCACGTTCCATCGCATAGGTCACCATTTCGCTGATCAGACGGTCCATCATGCCCGTGCAAACGGAGGAAATATGCAAGCGACCTTTGTCGAGCACGCTCATCGCGACTTTGAAACCCTCGCCCTCACCCGCGATCATCATTTCGGAGGGAACCCGCGCATTGTCGAAATTGACGTCACAAATGTGGGCGCCTTGCTGACCCATTTTCTTTTCAGGTTTGCCAACGCTGAGGCCCGGCGTATCGCGGGGCACGATGAAGGCTGAGACGCCTTTGCCACCTGGTTCGTCTGGATTGGTCCGCGCCATGACGGTGAACAGGTCCGCGACATTGGCATTGGTAATGTAGCGCTTACCGCCATTGAGCACATAGGCGTCGCCATCCTTCGTCGCCTTGGTGCGCAGGCCTGCGGCATCGGATCCGGCTTCGGGTTCGGTGAGCGCAAAACTGGTCACGATTTCGCCGCTGGCAATTCCGGGTAGGTATTTTTCCTTCTGCGCGTCCGTGCCGAACAAAACGAGGGCTTGCGAACCGATACCAATATTGGTCCCCGCCGCCGACCGGAACGCAGGAGACGTCCACCCCAGCTCAAACCCGACCAGGCATTCAGTCTCCATATCAAGCCCAAGGCCGCCATACTCATCCGGCACGGCAAGACCGAACAGTCCGAGCTCTTTCATTTCTTGCACGAGGTCACCGGGCACGAGGTCATCTTCGGCAACCTGCGCTTCGGCGGGAACACAACGTTCGCGCACAAACCGCCGAACCTGGTCGATCAAGGCATCGCGAATCTCGGGATCAAAAGCCATCGATACAATCCTCCTGAGCTGCACAATACGCACACCTGACCGCCAAGTCGAACCCTGACGCATCGTCACGCTGGCGAAACTTTTTCGCCGCGCTATCAGTACCGGCAAGGAGTGACCGAGATGCAAGCAATAACCATCACTGAAGGCGAGTTTACCGGTTGGTCGACCTGGCCGAACGAGCCATTCGAACATGACACGGCTGGGCCCTTCTATCTACGCGAAGACGAGAATGGAAACATGGTCGCCGCGTTCCGGGCAGAGCGCAAACACATGAATGCGGGCGGTGTCGTTCATGGCGGTGCGCTGATGACGTTTGCAGATTTCGCCCTGTTCGCGCTGGCGCATACCGGTGAGGATGATGGTTATGGCGTGACCGTCGCTTTCACCTCGGAATTCCTATCCGGCGCGTTGGAAGGCGAGCTGATCGAAGCACGCGGCGAGGTCATGGGCGGCGGCAAATCAATCACGTTCGTGCGAGGCGTCATTACCGGCGATGGCCGCCCGGTTCTGAACTTTTCCGGCACCATTAAAAAGCGCCACAAGAAAGCAACCACCACGTGACCCGGATCGGTACACCCCTCTCGTCCACTGCAACCAAGGTGTTGTTTCTCGGCGCGGGCGAACTCGGCAAGGAAGTCGTGATCGAACTGCAACGGTTTGGCGTCGAAGTGATTGCTTGCGATCGCTACGCAAACGCACCGGGCATGCAGGTCGCTCACCGTTCCAGAGTTTTTGACATGACAGACGCGGCTGCCTTGCGCGCCGTGATTGAAGAAGAGAAACCAGACCTGATCGTCCCGGAAATCGAAGCGATTGCGACAGATGAACTGGCCGCGATCGAAGCGGAAGGTCTGGCCACGGTCATTCCCACGGCGCGGGCCACGCAGCTCACCATGGACCGGGAAGGTATCCGCCGACTCGCCGCCGAAACGCTCGGGCTCAAAACCAGTCCCTATGCGTTCGCGAGCGATGCCGAAACGCTGGCGCGAGAAGCCGATCGCATTGGCTATCCGGTTTTCGTGAAACCAGTGATGTCGTCTTCCGGAAAAGGACAATCCAAAGTCGACACCGCTGCAGACATCGCGGCGGCGTGGGATCACGCGCTGACCGCTGGCCGCGGCAAACAGGTCCGCGTGATCGTCGAAGGTGCAGTGGACTTCGACTATGAGATAACGCTGCTCACGGTGAGGCACGCGGGCGGTACCGACTTCTGCGCCCCGGTGGGTCACCGCCAGGAAAGCGGGGACTATGTCGAGAGCTGGCAACCGCAACCGATGTCAGCTGCCGCTCTTACCGCCGCGCAAGACATGGCCCGAAAGGTCACCGACGATATTGGCGGTTTGGGCGTATTTGGGGTCGAGCTGTTCATAAAAGGCGATACCGTCTGGTTCTCCGAGGTGAGCCCTCGTCCGCACGATACTGGCCTCGTCACGCTTGCTACGCAGGACCAAAGCGAATTCGTCTTGCATGCCCGTGCCATACTTGGCCTTCCGGTCGATACGAGCTTGAACCGACCTGGCGCCAGCGCTGTGATCTATGGCGGCGTAGAGGCGATCGGCGTGGCGTTCGAGAATGTCGCGGACGCCCTGGACGAATCCGGCACTCAGCTGCGCCTGTTCGGCAAACCCGTCTCATACGAGAAGCGCCGCATGGGCGTCGCAATCGCACACGCAGAAACGATCGAAGGCGCACTGGAAAAGGCGCGGCGCACCGCAAATACTGTGACGGTGAAGACGGTTTAGCAGCCTACACCGCATTGCCAACCAAAGTTGGCATCCATGGCGGCGGGCTGAACAATCCGTCGACCGCCATGGGTCCTGACTTTCGTCAGGAACACGGAGATTCACATTCGCGGAGACTCTGTCTAATTCTCAATCTCGAACGTCAGGCCCGCTTTTTCGGTCAGGCGTTTGAGCAGATGACCGCCCATTGCTGGCGCTGGCGTCCAGATGCCGCCGGGCGTGCCGGTATTGTCTTTTACAAGGCAGATTGCGCTCTCAGCGATCATCTTCGACGTGGATCCATAGCCCGGATCCTTGTCGCCTGTGACGCCGCCAATAATGACCTGGCCGTCGGCTGAGGTTCCAAAGAACATCACGTCGTAAAACCCGTTTTCGCGCTCTTCCTTGGTCGGACCTTCACCTGGCTTGGGGCCATCATCACCGCCCATCATATCCATGCTCGCAACCGCTTCAGCCGTAGCTTTACCTTGCTCTCCCGGGCCGGTGAGCATCATTTCGTCATAGACAAAGTCCTCGCCATAGGCGTGGTGCATCAACGCATTCGAGCGATGGACATTTTTGGTGTTGATCGAGGCCATGATGAAGGGCGCAGACCAGCTGCCAATATCCTCATCCTCAATCGGCGCCATGCCATGAGGCTGATCCGGGCCCTGAAAGCCCATGGTCAGGCTGAACGGGTTCTGCAAAACGCCAATCAGGGAGGGGTCCTGCTTTACCGAGGCGAGCGTCGCTTTCAAACTGGCGGCGGTTCCGCCTGAGAACGTGCCCTGCATCTTGCGAACACGGCCCTTGATGCGCGGCACGGGCGCACCAAAACGTTCCTTCGCGGCCTCCTGTGTGAACCAAACCCCAAGATCGAACGGGATCGAGTCGAAGCCGCACGAGAATACGATCCGCGCGCCACTGGCTTGCGCGGCGCTCTCATATTTCTCGATCATCTGATGCATCCAGCCCGGCTCACCGCACAGGTCGACATAGTCAGTTCCAGCCGCTGCGCAGGCGGAGACCAGCGCTTCGCCATAGAGTTGGTACGGCCCGACCGTCGTGCAGATACAACCGGCGCGCTCGGCCATGGCTTTCAGGCTGGCCGGATCATTTGCGTCGGCGACAACAAAAGGCGTTTCAGATGGCGCCCCGATCTCGTCGCGCACGGCGGCGAGCTTCTCCTCACTTCGGCCCGCCATGGCCCATTTGACCTCACCTCCAACACCATATGTCTTGGCGAGATATTCAGCGACCAGCCGGCCCGTATAGCCGGTTGATCCATAGACAATAACGTCAAATTCACGGTCGGTTGCCATGATAATCCCCTAGTTCTGTACACCCTTAGGTGGAGCAGGAACTGGCGATTGGCAAATCTTACTTCGCGTCAGAGTGCTAAAAACTCGGCTCGGAAGGTACGGCGTCAATGATGAATGTCTCATCGGCATAGACGGTGCCGATCGTGAAATCGGTCCAGATGGCTTCATTCGACATGACCCCATCATAGAAGAGACGCACCCGCCCCGCCTGCTGCCAGTCGACGCCGGGCTTGGAGAAATAGTCCGAATAGCGCCGCTCATGCCATCCGCGTGGCGTGCCGAATCCGACATAGAGAATCTGCAGTGAGCCCTGTTCAAACCCGAACAGCGTTTTGCCGCCTTCCGGATCGGTTAGCTGCACCATGTATGCAGGCTTGCCATCAATCGTTCGATCGGACCGGCGCGTCTGCGTCCAGCCTTCATCCAGCGCATTTCGGATTGCGCCGAAGCCGAAATTATTGCTCCACATCGCGTTCGCGGACTGATCTTCCATACGGCCTGACTGGTTGTACGTTGCAACTCCATCGAAGCTCAGAAGCAGCGCCAGATCCCCTTCGCTCCAGCCTTCAATGCGCACTTTGCCATTTGCCGCGTGCGCATCATTCTTTTCATCCGCAAAGACCCGCCACATCGCGTACTGATCCCAGATCGCTCTGCTGCCATCTTGCCCATAGATTATGTTTTGACCGGACAAGAAGAGCGATCCCGGATTTACGAATGTCTCTCCGCCCGCGGCTTGATGCGCCAATGCAATGATATCGCGCCCATCGAGCTCCGGCTTGAACTGCCACGCCTGGGTGAGTTCGACCGCTGGATCGGTCTCCACAATCGTTTCCTGATCCAGGGGTTGATCCGCCACCATCTGGCAACCTGCCAGAATCAGACCCATCGCCAGCGAAGTCGCTATACGTATCATCCTATTCCTCCACGATCATGACATGCGCTTCGGAGACGGGTTGCCGTGCCGCTTTCAGCTTGGCGTAGGCATCGCTGTTCCAGAAGGCCTTGATGGCGTCTTTGCTTGGCCACTTTGAAATGACGGCGCTGGTTCCATCGAACAACCCGCCCTCGAGTGATTCTACGCCGGGACCGCGCAGCACATATTCGCCGCCATATTCGCCGATGAGTTTCGCAGTCGGAATGCCGTATTCATTGATAAAACGCTCTCGATCATGGATCCTTGCGAAGACAATCATGTAAGCGCTCATCATCTTTTCTCCCAGAAGTGCTAGCCGCAGCCAAAACAAATGATATATCTTTTCTTATGCCGCCCTTTTTAGGGCTTTGCAAAGGGTTTGGAGCCATGAAACTTCTGCGCGCCGCCACGGTGACGGTCTCGGACCTAAATCGCAGTATCGATATCTACTCGCGCTGTTTCGATTACTCTGTTGTTGAGCGCGGCGAGATCAGCAATACGCTGGCTGAGAGTTGGCAGACGCCGAGCTCTGCAGGCTGCGCATTCGCGGTCATGCAGCCAGGCTCTGGCGCTGATATCTTTTTGCGGTTCATCGAACAGCCACCGGTCGAAGGTTTTAAAGCCCTGCGCTCCTATGGCTGGAACGCGATCGAGATTTGCGTTCAGGATGTGATGGCGGTGAATGCCCGTATGCTAGAGAGCCCATTTGAGATTATCGGACCGCCGAACAAGATCCCGGGCCTCGACGCGATCCATCCGATGCAGGTCAAGGGCCCAGATGAGGAGATCGTCTATCTGACACAAATCAATGACGACCTTCCGGAATACAATCTACCCCGCGCAGGCAGCCTGATCGACAAGCTTTTCATTCTAGTCATGGGGAACTCGGACATGGATCGCGCCGCGACATGGATGCAGGAAAAATGCGGCCTCGATTTTGGGCGCGAAATGGAGATCCCTTACACGATGATCGCCAAGGCCTATGGAACGCCATTGGATGAGCTGCACAGGATCTGCACACTGATTCACGGCAAAGATGTCTTTCTGGAACTGGACCAATATCCGGACGCCGCCGTTCAGAGGCCGCGGCATAAGGGCATGCTGGTGCCTGGGTGCGCCATCGGGACACTCTTCCATCCGGAGTTTGACACCCTGCCCGGTCCCTGGCTGACACCACCCAGCGTTCGCGAAGGTGCCATATACATGGGAAAGCGTGTTGGCGTCTTAAAGGATCCCGACGGCACGCTCATCGAAATGGTTGAAGGATAAGGCATGAAACTTGGAACGCTGAGACACGCGATCGACCATAAACCGGTCGCAGAGGATTTCACCATTATCGAAGCCGAGCGGCCAGCCTGCTCCGAAGATGGCCTGGTGGTACGCGTCGTTCACCTGTCGCTTGATCCCTATGTTGGCTCCCGCCTGCGCGGACGGCATATGGGAGAACCGGCGCCAACCCCGATGGAAGGTGCCATTCCGGGGGCGGTGATCGGCCAGGTCGTCGAAAGCCGCGCGTCGAAATTTGCCGAAGGGGATTGGGTGCATGTGATGGAGGGCGGTTGGCAGGAATTCATCGCAATACCTTCAGCTCACGCGCGCAAGATTGATCCGAAAGTTGCTCCCCTTGCCGCCCATGCGGGCGTTCTTGGCATGCCGGGACTCACAGCCTGGTCAGGCATCAGTCAGCTCGCCAAGGTGGGCAATGGCGACACCGTTCTCGTCGATGCCGCGGCTGGCCCAGTCGGTGGAACGGTCGGCCAAATCGCCCGCATAAAAGGCGCAGACCGCGTGGTCGGCATCGCCGGCGGGCCAGAAAAATGTTCTTTGGTTACGGAGACTTACGGCTTTGATGCCTGTATCGACTATAAAGCGGAGGGTTGGCGTGATCGCCTCGCCGACGCCCTGCCCGACGGACTGTCCGTCTTCTTCGAGAACGTCTCGGCAGATATGGCCATGCTCGCTCTGACCCATGCCCGCACCTATGCGCGGGGTGTCCTCTGTGGCCTGGTCGATGCTTACCATACAGAGACGCAGAGCCAGCATCCTTTGAACGCTGGCCTGATCATCGGCAAGCGCGCGCAGCTGTTCGGGCTCGTCGTCTACGACTTCTATCCGCGCTGGGACGAGTATGTGGCAGAAGCCGCGCCGTGGATCGCCAGTGGTCAATTGAAATTCTCCGAGGACCGCGCAGATGGCCTGGAAAATGCGCCTGCCTTGTTCGAGCGACTGATGAATGGCCAGAACAAGGGCAAAGCTGTCGTGACGGTCTCTGCGGAGCAAGTGTGATGGTTCGTAAGGGGTATGTCGACGGCACGCATGGCCAGATCCACTACCGGATAGCGAAATCCCGGGCAGAGTCGGAAAAACCACCACTCGTCTGTCTTCACCAAAGCCCGAAATGCGGGCTCGAGTTCGATACATTTATGCGCGAGGCCAGCCGCGACCGCACTGTGATCGCACCGGACTATCCTGGCTACGGCATGTCGGACCCCGCCCCTTCTGAGGACGACACAACCATCCCGATGTATGCCGAGGAGATGTGGCACCTGGCGGACGGTCTTGGCCTGGGCGTGGTCGATCTGTTCGGCAATCACACCGGCGCGAAAGTCGCTGCTCAGATGGCCCTTACGCAGGCTGATCGTGTGCATGCCATCGCGATGATCTCTGCCGCCATCCTCACCGATCAAGAGCGCGAAATGTTCAAGGACATGTTCACGCCGATACCTCTCGACGCAGAACACACGCGCTTCAAAGTGAGTTGGGAACGGATCCGCGAGCGTCAGGGCCCGGGGCAGACACTCGAGATGATGGACCGCTCCATGTATATGAACATGATGGGTGGAGAAGCCTATGAGTGGGGCCACGTGGCGGCATTTGCCTGGGGCAAGCCGTTTGACGAAGCGCTGACGAAACTGCCGCACCGCATCACCCTCCTGAACCCGGTCGATGACCTGACCGAGTGTACTCGGCGAGCCATCCCGCTTTTACGAAACGGCGAGGTGATCGAATGCCCGCATTGGGGTTATGGCTTCATGGATGCGTTTCCGAAAGACACCGCGGATCTGGTGCTCAGCAAGCTGGATGCGTCCGTGTCTGCCTAATGGCCGTCTGTGTATTTGTATTTACCGAGGAAGAGCAGCGGAATCGTCGATACAAACAGAATGACCGCCGCGCTGGTCAGCGTGAAGTTCCAATCCTGCCCTGGCAGAATGCCGAGATTAATGCCCAGGAAATGGATGCCGCGGCCATCAGCAATATCGGTCATGATGCTCGGTCCTAGGCCGGCACCAAGCGCGAAGAAACCATAGATCGCGCCATAGATCGCCGAATAGGATTTCATCCCGAAATATTTGGAGACCATGTAGGCCATGAAGTCATACTCGACCCCGGCCCCGAACCCGATCATCAGGATCGCGATCGTAGCGGTGGTCGGCGTGACACCAGGCTGCGCCAGCATCCAAAGAGCGATGGCCGGTGATGCCAGAAACAGGAAGGCCACGCCCGGGGCCCAGAATCGGTCGATCAGATAGCCGCCAATGATTCGTCCGCCGAGCACAGCGAGGCCGGTGAGTGTGGCCAGTCCGACGGCTTCGTCCATCCCAAACTCATTGGCCCGCAAGACGCGCTCAATGTTCGGGATAATCGCGCCGATTGCATAAGAGATCGGGACAAAGGAAATCGCCAGAACCCAGAAGCGCCATTCCTTCAGGGCTTGAGGTAGCGTCATGCCGGGCAGCTCCACTACTTGGCCTTCCTGGACCTCGGGCGGGGTCTTCTTGATGTCCAGAACCAGCATCAAAATCACTGGCACAAAGACCAGGCCGCAGAAGCCGAACGCCATAATATATTCCAGACGCAGTCCGTTTTGGCCGATCAGCGGGACGACCTGATTGATGACCATCCAGACCAGACCAATCGTGCCCAGAAGCGCGATGCCAAGCACCGGATACTTCAGATTGACAATCGAGGCTTCACTCGCTGGTTCATCACTGACATCTCGCAGGCTGAGATACGATAGCGGCAGTGCGATCACGATGGGTAAGAGGCCGAGCAAGACATAGGCCGAGCGCCAGCCTGATCCGCCCACGAAGTGTAACGCCTCATTGGACACGATGTATTGCGATCCGAACTTCGCCAAGGCACCGAATACACCTGTCGCGATCAAGGCAATGCCGAGTGCGATGCCACGATTATGCTTGAACCAGTTGGCGACGGGGCGCGTGAAAGTGATCGGCAAAGTTCCTGCCCCGGCAAAGGCCAACACCAGCCATAAGGCAATGTAGAGCGACTTCGATCCGGTATTGAGTGCCAGCGCCATCATCGCGAGACCAAAGGTCACGATCGAGACAAGCGCGACGCGCCGCGCACCGAACTTTTCAGCTAGCACGCCGATAAAGGGCGAGGCGAAAAAAGCCCCGAACGTATAGATGGCAAGCGCGTTCAGAATATCTCCGGCCGACCATCCCATTGGTCCAAACTCTCCGAGCAAAGGCGGGATCATCACGCCGATCGTGTAGAATGGCAGCGGCGACAGGCCGAGCCCTACACCGACAGCGGCAGCGGCCAGTACCGGCCAACCGCGCTTGAATTCGCCGTCTTGCTCCATGAATTCCTCCAGAATGATCAATTCGCGCTTGGCGCTTTTCGTTTCCTGATGTCTATTGGTATATCATTTGATCCGGACGTCGAGGAAAAAACGAGTATGCAACTGACAAGACGGCACTTTGTGGCAATGAGTGGCCTCGCCGCCACCGCAGCCTGCACCCCGGCAATTGTCGAGACGTATGATGCTGACGTCCTGATCCTGGGAGCGGGACTGGCAGGCCTCCACGCTGCGCGCATGTTGCAAGCGGACGGAATGAAGGTTCTCGTCCTGGAAGCCTCTGATCGTATTGGCGGGCGGATGTGGACATTGGACGATGTCCCGGGAAAACCGGAAGCGGGCGGCCAGCAGGTTGGCCAATCCTATGCCAGGGTGCGGTCCACCGCGATCGATCTAGGTCTGAAGATTGTTCCTCCAAAACCGGGCGGATCAAGAGACAAGACCATGGTGCTCAATGGTCAGGTGTTCGATGCACGCGAATGGGCAAGCTCTAGCGACAATCCCTTCCCCGAAGCTTTCAAGCGCGCCACGCCGGACGTTGCCCTGTTCATGGCAGCCGCGGGGGCGAACCCCTTGAAAGACCAATATGCATGGCGAGAAGTCGGCACCGAGTTTGACATCAGCGCGGATGAATTTTTGAGCCAACAGGGTTTCGATGAACCGAGCCGTGCCCTGTGTGATATCGCCCTGAACGCCAACCAACTCACCACATATTCCATGCTGAATGTCTGGCGCAGCCTGACCCTGTTTCAACTCGACGCCTCCAGCGGCCCCTCGGAAGAAGTTGAGGGCGGCTCCCAACGATTGCCGGAAGCCATGGGTGCCAGCCTTGGCGGTGGCGCGGTTTTGACTGGCACCACCGTTACATCAATCGATGCATCGGGGCCTGGCGTGACCGTTCGCACGGTTGACCGCGCCTATCGCGCCCCATTTTGCGTCTGCACCCTTCCGTTCCCGGTGCTGCGCCAGATATCGCTCACACCGGCCTCAGACGCGCCGTCGATCCAGCCGATCATCGAGGACATGGCGTACACACAGATCCAGCAAGTCTTTTTGGAGCTTGAGCAAGGCCCCGCCGATGGTCTTCCGCTCATGATGTGGTCGGATTCGCCGATCGAACGTGTGTTCCCGGTCAGGAATGCATCAGGAGAAACCGTCGCGCTGACCTGCTGGATCAACGGCACCGGAATTCGAAAAAGCGCCAGTGATGCCGATTGGATGCAACTGGCTGAACAAACGCTTCGCGATACGCGAGGCATCAAGGCACGCGCCCACAAAGTGTCGCGCTGGGATGAGTCTCAGCCGCTCAGCGGAGGTGCATATATGCATTGGGCGCCCGGACAGATTCAGCCCTGGGCAGAACGGGTCGTTGAGCCGACCGGCAATCTGCACTTTGCGGGAGAACACACATCCTACCTGCACACCGGGATGGAAGGCGCGATGGAATCCGGCGAGCGGGCCGCTTATGCGATCATTGAGGCTGCGGCGCCTGCATGAGGGATCGTTTCGAACCCGACCAATTCAACCTCAGGCGCGACATAGCCCGGCTTGACCGGCTCTTCCCGCGCGAGATCCGTGGATAGATATTTCTTGTTGTCGTCACAGAAAATCGTCGCCACGCAGGACTTGCTTCCGAGTTGATCCTGGACGGCCAAAGCACCAATCAGATTGGCACCGGAGGATATGCCGACGGCCAGACCAAGCTCGGAAGCAAGCCTTTGAGCCATGATGATGGCGTCGCCATCACTCACAGCCACAACTTCATCGACCTCGTCCAGCTTGACGATCGCTGGAATAAAATCGTCTGAGACCCCCTGAATGCGGTGGGCCCCGGTTTTGTACCCAGTCGAAAGTGTCGGCGACTCAGCTGGTTCCAGAGGATGAATTTTGACGCCAGGGTGAGCGTCGCGCAGGGCACGTCCGACCCCCATGACTGTCCCGCCTGTTCCGACACCTGCTACAAACCCGTCTGGAGTTCGACCAATCGAAGCCAACTGGTTCAAAATTTCTGGCCCGGTCGTCGCTTCATGGGCATTACAATTCTCGCAATTGGCGAACTGGCGCGGCAGAAACACGTCGTCGCGCGCGTCCGCCAAAGCCTCAGTCGCTGCAATCGCGCCAAGAAACCCGCCCTCTTCGCGGCTGACCAGACAAAGCTCCGCACCCAAGGAACGCAGCAGGCACTTGCGCTCTTCGCTCATCCAGTCCGGCATGTAGATCCGTACGGGGTGGCGTAGCGCACGTCCGAGCGCCGCCATCGCGATCCCTGCATTGCCGCTCGTAGCTTCAACAATCATGTCGCCTGATTTTAAAGCGCCGGTCGCGTAGCCGCATTTCAGAATATTGAGCGCCATCCGATCCTTGATACTTCCGGTCAGATTGTAATGCTCGGCCTTGGCATAGACGATCCGATGTTCGCCCTTCCAGCGGACATGAACCGCGAGCAGCGGGGTCCGCCCGATCATCCCGGCAAGAGAGTGCAGACGCGTTTGTTCGCAGAATTGAATCGGTTCGAAACTCGAAAATGCCATGCGGGCCTCCTATGGCATGGAGGATCGTCGAAAAACTCTCGAAAATCATTATGAATATGATCGATGAAACCGACCGCCAAATCCTGCGTCATCTGCAACGTGACGCGACGGTTTCGCTCGAATCGCTCGCGGAAGAGCTAAGCGTTTCGGTGAATACCTGTTGGCGCCGCGTGCGGCGCCTGGAAGAAAGCGGCATCCTGAAATCGCGCGTTGCGATCTGTGACCCGGACATGCTGGATCTGGGTCAGACCGTCTTCGTCGCAATCCGCACCCGCGATCACTCCGCCGAATGGCTGCAATCGTTCGCGTCTACGGTGACGGCGGTTCCGGAAGTTGTTGAGTTTTACCGCATGGCCGGGGATGTCGACTATCTGCTCAAAATCATGGTCCGGTCCGTCGGTGATTATGATCGGGTCTACAAATCCCTGATCGAACAGATCGAAATCGCCGATGTCAGCGCGACATTTGCCATGGAATGCCTGAAGAATACGACAGAGCTGCCGCTCTAATCCGCGACGGCGTCAGGTGTATGGGTGCAACTCGCCTGGATCCAACGCAAATTGATGCCAATCCGCTCGGCACCTGCTTCCGTCCAGGTATAAGACACCGCACGGTCGCTCTCGCCTTCGTGCACATACATGGTCAGTGATGGCCGGTTCGTTCCGTAAGGCCAATCCACATCGCGCAGCTTCAAACGAATGCGGCGCGGGGTCTCCTCATCCGTCAGTAGCTCTGCCACTCCGCCTTGATCATGCAGCATCACACCACGCCGGAAATCCCAGTCATTCATTCCCTCACCGCTATCACCGTGCTCAGCGCCGCGAAGTATGGCCGTCCAGCATTCGAACGGTCGGGCACGGCGCATCCGGGCTTCGACCAGCGCATCACCCCTCGCGCTTTGCACCCAAAATTCCTGTTCCGACAAGGTCAGCGTCACTTTCAGATCGCCGCCGTCTGCTGGTCGAGTGAAGATTAGCGGACACGCTTCGCCCGTGGCCGTGCCCTTGAACTGCCCGCTGGAACGCGCCCAGTGGATCTGGCAGTCGAACGGCTCCGGCGGTAGCACCCCTGCAGGGGCGGCCAGCGTCTGGCGGATCGTTTGGCTAGCCGCATCGATTGTAAAAGTGTGGATCAATTCGGTCGACATCTCGCCTTCGACCGTGCGAGTGGCTTTGAACTTAATCGTCAGTGGAGCGCTCTGTTCATCCCCCGCGAGCGCCACACGGGTCACCTCGATATGCTGGCGCGGTGCGAGTGTCGCTTCATCCAGCCCAGCCGCATCGGCGAAGAAGACGTGCCGGTCATTATCCCAGCGCCCTTCGAACTGATCGGTGAGTTCAACGAAGTCCTTTTCGAGCCAACCGGGCGTCTGGGCTTCCTGCGCGGTGGCACAGGCGGTTACCAATCCAATTGCGGTCGCGGATGTCAGACCCGTTTTCAACATCAATTTATCCTTTCGCATATTTAAAGGGCGGATCGATAGACCCGCCCTTCAGAGAGTACACCTCAAGCTTGCGCAGGACGGGCTAGAATTCCGTGCTGAGCGTTACCCCGATTTGTGAGCCGCGGCGAAGCGTGCCGACAAAGTTTCGCTTGAAGCTGTCGCCGCCATCGGCGTAACGCAGCACCAGCGGAGAGGAGTCTTCGTCCGTCAGGTTGCGGCCCCAGAGACGCAGCGTGTGCTGACCATTGGTCACGCCGATACGAGCACCAACGAGGGTCGCATCGCCTGTTTCCGCCTGATTATGCACCTGCGAGAATTTGCTGGACTCATAGGACACATTCGCACCGGCAAAGAAATCCCAGTCCTTGTGGCCTGTTGCGCCTCTGTAATCGAGATCGAAGAAGACCTGATGCTCTGCGGTCCGCGGAATCTCGCGGCCAACGATTGAGCCGAACGCATTCTGGAGACAAGGAGACATTGCATCACCCGGAATCTCAAAGAACTCACATCCGACTGAACCATTCACCAGTCCGTCATCCAGAGTATCGAGCAGGACACCCTCATTCTGATCACGACCTGCAGTGAATTCGGTATCCGTCCAGGCGTAGTTCAACGTGGCAGTCAGGCCCTCAAAACTATCCGGAATGAACCGGAACTCGGCTTCCACACCGAGAATCTCCGCATCACCCGCATTGACTGTGGCCGATGTCGTGTTCGTGTCGTTTACGCGAACATTCTGCGTAAGTTGATACCCTTGGACTTCGTTAAAAAAGCCAGCGAAGTTAGCCGTGAGTTGTCCGCCGAGAAAGACGTTTTTGGATCCAATCTCAATGGACTGCACTTCTTCTTCTTCGAACGTACCGAGACCGGCGAGTTGAGCCTGATTGGAGTTAAACCCGCCGGGCTTCTGACCTTCTGCATAAACCGCATAGAGCAGATTGTTCGGCGTCGCTTGCCAATCGATTGTCGCGCGAGGAGCGAAATTGTCGAAGCTCGCTGTCTGTATTGGGTCACCCGGCGCAGAACGCTCAATATCTTCTTCCGCGTAACGGCCTTCCAGCGTGACCGAAACCGTATCGGTCAAGTCGTAGGAGACGAGACCAAACACCGCCTTGTTTTCGATGTCGAAAGTACTCGATCCAGTTGGCACCGCGATGATCGGCGATCCCAATGGGACGATGCCGATACAGGTCGGATTGAAGCCGCAAATGGTCTGCTGTGATGCAAGCTCTGCGGCAAAATTGGCACTGGCCGTTGCTTGAGCTCCGGCAGGCAATGAACGCGCGTCACGGCTCTTTTCCTCACCGTCCAGATAGTATGCACCCACCAAGGCTCTGAACCGATCGGTTTCATAGTTCAGGCGCAATTCCTGCGAAATCTCTTCTTCCTCAGAAGCATTGGCAAATGTGAAATCCGCGATGCTGGTCGGATAGCCATACAGCGCCAGGAAGGGCGAGAAGCTTATGATATTGAGGGGAAAACCACCGGGGACAAAATTGGTGGCTTGGAACCGCGTTGGAGAATAGTCCCCATCGGTTTGCTGACTGACGTCTCGGCTGTTGAAGCCTGTGATCGATGTGATCGACCAGTTATCATTCAGGTCGCCATCAATCGACAGACTAAGCTGCGTGTTCTCAATCTCGGTTCCGGCATTTGGGCCGACTTGAAGCCGATAGTCCGTGTTGACATCGCGCGGCTGAACAGTGCCGCAGAAGTAACGCCCTTGCCCACCATACAGAGCCCCATTGTCAAAGAAACAATTGTTCTCCGCGGCCGTCGTTGCAAACAGAGCCGGCTGACCGTCATCACTGTTGGAATAGTAACCGCGCAAACGAATGTCCCAATTATCATTTGGCGTCAAATAAAGGACGCTCGAAACCGATTGCGTGGTTTCTTCGCCGATAAGTTGACCGTCAAACTGATTGGTAAATTCCCCATCATAATTATAGAATCTCGTGTTCACACCGAATGCGACGAAGTCATTGATCGCTCCGCCAAAGCCGATGCTGAGATCCTGTTGACCATGTTCTGCCAGGTCGATGCTGGCGCGCGCCGAGAATTCCTCCTGCGGCGTGCGCGTGATGATATTGATCGCGCCGGAATATGTGTTGCGTCCATAGAGCGCGCTTTGTGGCCCTTTCACCACCTCGATGCGCTCGACATCGTTCAGGTCATAATCGGTAATAGCGCCCGAGATCCGCACGCCATCGATAAAGTAAGACACCCCCGATGCGCCGAGGATGTTGGCCTGCCCCCGAATCACAGGCCGGTTCGAATCGCGACCGAATTCATTATCGAAGCTTAGTCCGGCCGTGAGCTTTGAGATGTCGGACAGGTCCACCAGAGACAGATTGTCTATCGTTTCAGCCGAGACAACCGAGACAGCGACCGGTGTTTCCTGAACGCTTTCCTCAGTTTTCCTTGCGGTCACTGTAATGACATCCTGACGCGCTTCCGGCTCATCCTCAGCGTCCTGCGCGAGGGCAGGTGCATTATACGCGGTCATGGCCAGCGCGGCTGCGCCCACCATCAAAATCGACTTCGTCATTTGAGACTCCCAGTTATGTTTTACAGCGCTTTCCTCGGACGCTGGTTAAATGATATATCTTTTGTCGCATGTTTTTCCGACAATGCAAGTGGCATAGGTAGATGTCCGGACAATCGAAGCGATTGGCGTGTCTATTTCGGCACACTTATAAGGAGACCTCAGCATGCCCGATGGGATGACATCAAACGAGCTAAAGAAACTGATGCCCCTGCTGGCGCGTCACGAAGGCGTTTGGGAAGGCACGTATCGGTTCTATGACGCATCTGGCGCACTTATCGATGAACACGCCTCCAGGCTGATCTGCCGGTTCCCCGAGACGGGCCACCCTTATCACCAGACCAACTTGTACCGCTGGGCGGACGGGAAACGCGAAACGCGCGACTTCCCGGCCGCAGTTGAGAATGGACGTCTCAAATGGGATAATGAATTCATCAATGGCTGGGCCTGCGACATTGCCCTGGATGATTTCAACCGCACAACAATGTTGAACTGGACCCGCACGGGCGAGCCGGACCTGTACCTGTATGAAATGATCCAGCTTTCCGATGATGGTCAGGCGCGTGCCCGCGTCTGGCAGTGGTTCAAAGCCGATCGCCTGTTCCAACGCACGCTGGTGGATGAGCGGTTCGTCAGCAAAGACTGGCAATCCTACGAGAACCAGGATTTCTAGCGCCTGGGTCGAGCTCAGGACATTGTGGCGCAGCGACACGGTTTCGGCAGCGTCGTAACCGACCCGCAATGAAACTGTTCACCGCCCTTCGGATACTCCTGCTCGCCGTAGCCGCTTTCGGCTATTTCGCGAACGGAGCGCAGGCACATCTTAAAATCACCAAAGGTGAGTCGCTCAGCTTGATGCTGTGCAGCACCGACTCTCCAAGAACGGTGACGCTGGATCTGCCAGGCACCCCGGCTCAGGAAGATCCCGAGTCGTGTTGCGGGGATTGCACGCCGCCCGTTGCAATCACGCAGCCGCATGTGTCGCCAAAGGCCCGGTCGCTTCCTTTTGCGCAGCTGCTCCCTTTTCACTTACCAGCCGCGGTGTTTCCAAGATCGCCGCTTTGGCCGGGCGCACCGCCCCAGGGCCCACCATCAATTCACAAACACTCAGCCTAACCCTGAAATTCGGTACATTCGTGCCGACCTGTTTGTGAGATAAATTATGAAAATCAAACTCCTCCTGAGCGCCGCCCTTCTCTGTGGCGCGCTCCCCGCCATGGCGCATGAAGGCGATGGCGGCAATGTAGCCTACGCCACTGACCATGCCCCGATCGGCGTCATGGCCGATCATCGCCACAAGAAAGGCGAGTGGATGACGTCCTATCGCTACATGTATATGGACATGTCCGGAAACCGCGACGGTGATGACAGTCTTTCGCCGGAAGACATTGTCACCACTGTCGCCAATCCATTCGCCAACCCACCCATGATGCCGCCAACATTGCGCGTGGTTCCAACCGATATGCCGATGCAGATGCACATGCTCGGCGGCATGTATGGTCTGACCGACCGCATCACGCTTATGGCGATGGGCATGTACGTCTCCAAGGAGATGGATCACATCACCTTTCAGAGCCCGATGGGCACAACGCGTCTTGGCGAGTTCACGACCGAAACTGCCGGTATTGGAGACACCACAGTCGGCGCGATTATCGGGCTGGATGACGGCTCTTTTGAGCATCGCCAGATCAATCTCGGCCTCGCTTTGTCTTTGCCAACCGGGTCGATCGAGGAAACTGATCAGATCTTGACGCCGATGGGCACGACGCCGAGTCCGCGCCTGCCCTATCCTATGCAATTGGGCTCTGGCACCTTTGACCTCAAACCGTCTCTTACGGCGCGCTCCCGAACGGGCAATTGGAGCTATGGCGCTCAGGCGTCCGCCATCATTCGGCTCGACGAGAATGATGAGGGATACACGGTTGGTGATGTCGCCGAAGCCACGGCCTGGCTCGCCTATGAACCTCAGCCCTGGGTCTCGTTTTCGGGGCGTTTGAAAGCGAGATCGGTTGGCCAGATCGAAGGTGATGACCCGCTTATTCGCGCACCCGTCCAGACCGCTGATCCTGCCAATCATGGCGGTGAGACAGTCGAAGCACTGCTCGGGATCAACCTCGCGGGGCAAGCCGGCTGGCAACAAGGGCACCGGATCGCGGCTGAGCTGGGGCTTCCCGTTATGAGGGATCTCAATGGTCCCCAAATGGAAACGGACCTCACCTTTACGCTTGGTTGGCAAAAAGCCTTCTAAAACGGCTCAACTAAAAAAGCCGGGCTCTCGAGCCCGGCTTTTGATTTTGAGTTTCTAGACCGATCTACTCACTCGTACGATCTGGTTTAGGGATCGAGCCGTCGACAATCCCTTTATAGTACTTCCAGCTGGTCATGTTCTTGCGCGGATCACCGGAAGGTGGCGGGCTCGTATATTCCGGATAATGGGTTGCGATCTCCGCCTTCATCGTATCGGAGAGCTGGTCGAAGCTCTCCAGCTTGTAACCGGCTGTGTGCATGTACAGCATGCCTTCGCGACCATTCATGTTCATCCATGGCAGCCAGTCCGCCATCCGCGCCCAGCCAACGGTGATCTTTGCAGAGTCCTGATTGGGGTCGAGCAAGTCATCCGTGCGCCCGAAGAAGTTGAACATCTCTGTCGCGTGATAGGTGCCCCCAATCTCTTTCTGGAATTCGCCGCCGAGAGGGTTTGGATACCAGAGCGGCACTGTGCTGCGCATCCACCACGTGCCGTCTTCGCCAATCTCACCACGCCATTGCAATGGCGAACCATCGCGATTGGTCTCATACATTTTGAAGTTCACCGGGTCATTTGCCACGTGGAGCACATCCACGGTTTCGCCCGTCCAAGGATTGTCCCAGGTCGAGAGTACTTCACCTGTATCCTTGTCTTTGTATAGCAGGATCTCGCGCGAAACGAGGTGCAGGCCTTTACCGAGCGTTTCGTCGTCGAGCGTCGAGCAGGCCCGAATGTTCATGCCTTCGACATCGAAGACGTGCATGTCTTTCTCACCCTGTTTGCGGGTCAACGCGATGCCATGCCACCAATAGACCTCAGGTTGGTCATCGACAGTTGAGCACATGATTTTGCGCATGATAGTGAGTGAGTCAGCAGCGTCTGTTGGATCGAGCTGCGCGCCTTCCTGCGCCTGGCTGAGCGTCGCGCAAGCCGACAAAGCCGCGACGGAAGCCCCAATTGCTGCGATTTTTGAAACGAGTTTCATAGGTCCACCTCCAAATGATATATCATTTAAGTGGCACGGTTATTTGCTCTCGCCAACCCTTAACTCGCTCGACGCGGGAGTTTTTCTCGTCACACCCGCCAATCCCATGGCTGCAAATGCACCGAGCCATGGCGCAATCGTTGTCCAGATACCGCCCGGTCCCGCGTCGATCCAACCGACTTCGTAAGCCACCGCGAGGCCAAATCCCGTGACCATTCCCGTCAACACCGTTCGCCCCCGCGGTTTGAACCCTATCGTGCGAGCGACCACGACCGGACCAAACGCAGCTCCAAGAGCCACCCACGCGAACAGGATGCGTTTGAAAATGCTCGACGGCGCCAACAAGGTGAGCAAAACAGCAGCTATGCAGACCGCGACGATAGCAAGGCGGGACACCAAGACTTCCCGCCCGCCTAGCGCTCGCCCGAGACCGAGATCGTGCGACACCGCACCGCCCGCCACCAGCAATTGGCTGTCTACCGTCGACATGATCGCGGACAAGGTCGTAGCGGCGACGATACCTGCGAAAATTGGCGGTAAAAGGTCTTCCGCGAGCGTGAAGAAAACGCTTTCCGGCGCCGCGTCGCCGCCAAGGATCGCGCGGCCAGATAGTCCCAATACCGCCATCCCAGCGAAGACCAGCGCCGCCCAGCTCATCGCCACAGCTGCGCCTTTCACACGCGCACCTGTATCTTTGGTGGCCATGATCCATGCAACAAGATGAGGTTGTCCGAGCGCGCCAAATCCAGTCGCCGTCAGACCGAGAACAAAGCCGGCCGCTGCCCAACCCGCACGCGCGCCGAAGACGCTACCATAAGCTTCGGGCGCGTCGGCCATGGCCTGTGAAATGCCAGGCAGCCCACCGGCCTCGGCAAACGCCAGGGCCGGCAACAAGACGGCCACAAAAGCCATCAGCAATCCTTGAATGGTGTCGGTCAATGAAACCGCTAGAAAGCCGCCTAGAAAAACATAGGCGAGAATGATCAGCGCCCCGATGACAACGCCCGGCACAAAGCCTGTTTCGAAGATGTCATTGATCGCCGTTCCAGCCCCTTGGAATTGCCCCGCGACGTAGAATGAGAAACAGATCGCGATCAGGATCGACGCGACGATCCGAATGAGCCTCGCTGAGCCGGGATGCGCGTATTGCGTCATGAATTCGGTGAGGGTCAACTGCCCTTCATCCCGGCTCGCGGATTGGAGCACGCCGCCCGCCCAAAGCCAGACCGCTGCGTATCCTGCAATGATACCCGGCACCATCCATAAAGCCGACGGTCCAGCCACAAAGACAAAGCCGGAAAAGCCAAGCAAAACCCACGCACTGGAGCTGGAGGCCGCATATGCGAGCCCGGCAACCCACGGGCCCAAATTGCGTCCACCCAACAGGAAGTCCTCTTGAGACTTGGCGCGCTGCGCTGCCCACAAGCCCACCCCGAACAGGATCGCCGAGTAGATCAACAGCGTGATCAGTGCTGGTAAATTCTGCAAGCCGACACCTCCCCAGATTGGCCTTGTGGGTCTCCGCTATTCCGCAGCTGCGGGCACGGGTGCACCCTTAAAGCCAAGCGGCAGTCCTGCGCGCGGCGTAAACCCATACAGTTCCTCGCCCGGAAGCGCCGCCGAGACAATGTCGCGCGTCGCCATTAACGCTTCGAGATCAATCCCGGTGTCCACGCCCATCGATTCGAACATGAAGACCAAATCTTCGGTCACGACATTGCCGCTGGCACCGGGAGCCGTCGGGCAGCCGCCAAGCCCGCCAAGGGAACTGTCAAATGTCGTAATGCCCTCTTCGTAAGCGGCCATGACATTCGCGAGACCAAGCCCCCGCGTATTGTGCAAATGAACGCCGGTCAGATTTTCATCTCCGACCACTCTGCGCACGGCCCGGATCAGGTGTCGCATCGAGGCCGGATCACCGTAGCCCGTCGTATCGGACAGCCCGACCTCGTCACAACCGGCAGCCATCAGGCGTTCAGCGGATTTGAGAATAACCTGCTCATCAATGGGCCCTTCCAGGGTGCACCCAAACGCCGTCGACAAGGATCCTTCAAAGTGCGGACGTTTGCCATCAGATTGCTCCGCGATCAGGTTTGCGATGGCCTTGGCCTCGTCGATAACCTGATCATGGGTGCGGCGAATATTGCGCAACGAGTGTGTTTCGCTGACCGATAGCGGCAATGTAATCTTGTGCGCTCCAGCCGCGATGGCGAGCTGCGCCCCTTTCAGGTTCGGCACCAGAACAGCAACTTCGAGGCCCGGAATTTGAACGGCGTGGCGAACGATTTCGTCAGTATCCGCCATTTGGGGCAGCAGTTTGGGTGAGACAAAGGAGCCCACCTCGATCTCTTTGACACCTGCTGCCGCGAGCGCTGAGATCCACCGCTTCTTGTCTTCGGTTGGCATGATCCCACTGCAGTTCTGGAGGCCATCGCGCGGACCGACTTCACTGATCAAAACGTTACTTGTGGTCATGGTTGTTGCCTCATTTAATGATCCATACGGCGTGACCTGATTGCCAAATGATATATCTAATGCAATTGATATATCTATTAAAGATGTGCGGAACAGCGCTTTTAGCGTTACAGTCCAATGGGAGAGGATCGTATGAGCACTGAAACAGGCCTGCTGTCTGGAATCAAGGTCATTGAATTCACGCATATGGTGATGGGGCCAGCGGCCGGACTCGTGCTCGCGGACCTCGGTGCAGACGTAATCAAGGTCGAGCCTGTAGGCGGCGACAAGACGCGGGGGTTGCGAGGATCGGGCGCGGGCTATTTCTCCATGTACAATCGAAACAAGAAAAGTCTGTCGATCGATCTCAAGTCCGCGGAAGGCAAAGAGCTCGCTCTGAAACTGATCGACGAGGCAGACGTATTCATCGAGAATTTCCGGCCCGGCGCGCTCGAAAAACTGGGCTTTGGGTACGAGGCCCTTTCCTCCCGAAATCCGAAACTGATTTATTGCTCGGAAAAAGGATTCCTCGACGGCCCCTATTCGCATCGAACAGCGCTCGATGAAGTGGCCCAAATGATGGGTGGTCTGGCTTATATGACGGGTCCGCCCGGACGTCCGCTGCGCGCAGGCAGCAGTGTGATCGACGTGACTGGCGGAATGTTTGGAGCCATCGCCGTGCTCGCGGCGCTGCAGGACCGCACGCGGACCGGGAAAGGACGCCATGTCAGCGCATCACTCTATGAGACGACAGTCTTTCTCGTCGGTCAGCATATGGCGCAGTATGCCGTCACCGGCACGCCAGCAGCGCCGATGCCAGCGCGCATCTCGGCATGGGCTGTCTATGACGTGTTTGACGTCAAGGATGATGAAAAAGTCTTTGTCGGTGTCGTCTCGGACACGCAATGGCGCGCGTTCTGTAAAGCGTTCTCGCTGACCGAATGGG
>JANSXJ010000444.1 GCA_024743015.1 Hyphomonas sp.
GCGCCAATCCCTATGAGTTTGGCTTCATAGGCTCAAGTGACACACATATTGCTGCGGGTACGTTTGATGAGGAAACGCATTGGGGCAAATTCCCTACCGATGGCACCAGCCCCCAGATGCGCAGCTCCGTTCCGCCCGAGGGATACACGGATTGGACAGATGTCCCGGATGCGACCAATCGACGGGTCCTGACGGGAGCCAAATTCAGCGCGTCCGGACTTGTTGGCGTCTGGGCTGAAGCCAACACTCGCGATGACCTGTTCAACGGCATGCGCAATCGCGAAACGTTCGGCACGACCGGTCCACGTATGAAAGTGCGCCTCTTCGCGGGCGATTATGAACCGAGCATCCTCAACGCAACTGATCTCCTCGATCAGGCGTATGCAAGCGGTGTCCCCATGGGCGGCAACCTTGCAAGAAACGAGACTGAAGCTCCCAGCCTGCTCGCCTGGGCCATCCAGGACCCATTATCCGCGCCGCTGCAACGCCTGCAGATCGTGAAAGTCTGGGCAGAAAACGGAATTGCGCGCGAAGCGCTCTATGATGTCGCCTGTTCCGATGGCAGCGCACCCGATCCAGAATCGCATCGATGCGCTGACAACGGAGCCTCCGTCGACGTCGCGACTTGCGCGACCAATCCCGGAACAGGCACCGGCGAACTGAAAGCCTTGTGGCAGGATCCAAACTATGACCCGTCGCAGGTTAGTGCCTACTATGTCCGGGTCCTCGAAAACCCGACCTGCCGCTGGAGCACATGGGACGCAATTCGGGCTGGCACGCCGCCAAATCCGCAACTGCCAATGACGCTTCAGGAACGCGCATGGTCATCCCCCATCTGGATCGATTGATCAGGCCGATGCGAAGTCCATTGCGTCCGATCGCTGGCTGAGCGATAGACCGCAGTCATGAGCACTTACCCGATTGTCCGCGATGTGCTGGCTCAGTTGATCGCGTTCGACACCACGTCCCGTCTGTCCAACCTGGCTTTGATCGACTGGATCGAAGCCCAGCTGAACCCGATCGGCGCAGTCTGTCGCCGAATTCCAAACGCCGAGGGCACAAAAGCGAACCTGTGGGTGCGTATCGGACCAGATACTCCGGGAGGCATCGTTCTCTCCGGACATACCGACGTGGTGCCTGTGGACGGTCAGGATTGGCATTCAGATCCATTTGAGCTCTCGGAGCGGGACGGCCTGCTCTATGGCCGCGGCACATGCGACATGAAGGGTTTCATCGCGCTTTGCCTCGCCTTCGCACCTGAGTTCGCGAAGCTCAATCTCAACAAGCCGGTCCATTTCGCATTCTCATATGACGAAGAAGTCGGTTGCCAGGGCGCGCCTGACATGATCGCGCAACTGGTTGAGCATGGCGCGCGGCCAGACGCGGTCTGGGTCGGTGAACCTTCCTTGTGGTCGGTCGTATCCGGTAATAAGGGGATCATGGTCACCGACGTCGACGTCTACGGCCACGAGGCGCATTCCAGTCTACCGCATCTTGGCGTGTCAGCGAATGCGATTGCCGTGGATCTGATGGGTGTGCTGCGTCGGATAGAGCGCGATCTGATGCAACAAGGCATCCCGGACTCGCCTTTCGATCCTTCCTACCCCACACTCACAATCGGTGAAATACGAGGTGGCACGGCGCACAATATTCTGGCGCGGCATTGCCATTTTGGCTTCGATTTGCGGTGCCCTCCCGGCTTTGATCCCGATGAGATCCTGCAGCCGTTCTTCGAAGCTGCTGAAAAGGCAAACGAAGCGCTGAGGGCGGAATTTCCTGATTGCAAGGTCGATGTTCATCGTATCGCTCGTGTTCCACCCCTCGCGCCTGATCCCGAGAACGCGGCCGAAATCCTCGTCCGCGCTCTGACCGGCGACAACGCATTAAGAGCGGTCGCATACGCCACGGAGGCGGGCCAGTTCCATGCCGCCGGGCTCCCATCCGTGATCTGTGGACCAGGATCCATCGACCGGGCCCATAAGCCGAACGAGTTCATAGACCCGGCGCAGCTCGAACAGGGCGTCGTAATTTTCGAGAAACTTGTCAGCCGTTTATCAGCTGGCGGCTAGCCATGGCACAACGATGAAGTGCGCGATCACCGTTAGTCCGACCGCGCCGAAGGTCGCCCAGATCGCTTTTTTCTTGAGCATTGGCTCCTTGGGGGCACCCTCATCGGTGCCGTCCACTACTTGTCCATCATTTTCAAACTGACCTTGAACCCCGATTGGCAGGACGCAGAAAAAGCTGAGCCACCAGGAAATCACAAAAACGACAATGGCACCTACCGGGTCCATCTAGTGCGCTCCGTCTTTTGGCGTCTCCATCAACTCCACGAGCACGCCGTTAGAGTTCTTTGGATGGATAAATATGATCATCGTGCCGTGGGCCCCTATACGCGGTTCTCCCAATACGGTGGCACCGCGATCCTTCATGACCGTCACCGCCTCATTGATATCATCGACCTCAAAACAGACATGATGCTGTCCGCCTTTCGGATTCTTGGCGATGAAATTATGGATCGGGCTTTGTTCATTCAGCGGCTCGATCAGCTCAATCTGACTGTTCGGAAGGTTGACGAAACAGACTTTGACGCCCTGCGCCGGCATGTCGAACGGTTCGGTGATATCCGTCGCGCCATAAAGCGTGCGGTACGTCTCCATCGCCTCTTCAATATCCGGCACGGCGACACCGACATGATTGAGCGGACCGATTTTGAACTCAGACATTGCGTTACTCCTTGGCTCAGACCCTTAGCACACTCACGTCGACAAGCGGCTTGCGACCGAACGTCTTTTCGCATGACTTCTTGACGGCGCGGGCCAATGTGCGCTCGACCTCTTCGTCGTCGAGCCGTCTACGACGCTTCATCTTGGTGATGGCTTCTTCGACGGCTTCATCAACATCTATAAGGCTTTCGTCGGCTGTGCTGCCATCGGTTTCCGACAACCCTCGTGCGGTCAGAAGTGGCCCGTCAACAAGGTCGCCATTCTCATCAAACGCGAC
>JANSXJ010000245.1 GCA_024743015.1 Hyphomonas sp.
ACAGCCGCGACGGTTTCCAGCACAACGGCGCGGTGTCCATAGCGTTTGCGGAAGAACAGATCCGCAAAAAACCGCAGGAACTTTACGAACGCGAATGCAATTCGATCGCGCAAACCTTCCGGCTTTCTGTGGGGTTCTACGTATTTCATGTCGGATCTCCTTCGGGATTAGAAGAAAATGGCAACCGAATAGGCTCCGCACGACGTGCAGGTTTGCCGCGCGACAGAATGTGTCAGAATTACCTAGCAGTCCGCATCGAAGCGATACGCCACAAAGTGCACGGGATCACCATTCGAGTAGTTCAGAGCATAGACGGATTCAGACGTCGTCACGCAGAGCGGCGTGTAATTGGCCTGATCCAGAATATCGTCGCGGATCTGGGTTGCCGGTGGGATACAATCCGCACCGAGCGCCTCGCATTGGGCCTCAGAGCTGCCAGCGTCCTCCAGATTGATCAAATAGACGACAGGATAGGCTGCCGGGTCGGACGGCAGTGTTAGGGGCGTCTCCGGCGGGTGCAGGTTTTGCGTGCCAAGCGTGAGCACGTAAGATGGCTCAGCATAGCCCACTGCAAGCACACGCTGCGGGCTCTCCCATCCCTTCTCGCAGGTTTCGCTCGGCACGCCGCACACATCCTGAAGGGCGACGCGGGCGCTTTCGGTTGGCTGCACCCATAGCTGCGCCGGGATGAAGTAGGTGCGGACGTGCCATCCCAGGAACAGACTGGCACTTATCGCAAACAGAGCGGTCAAGCCGGTCCGCCGCGCTACAAAACTTGCCACCGAGAGCAAGAAAACAATGACACCCACCCACCAGAGCCACATCGGGAAACTGAGCGCGCTGGCCCATTGCTCAAGCGCTGTCTCGGCTTCAATCGTCTTGAAGTCACCTGCCGCTTCGGTCTTGATCAGCTTCGCCGCCAAAGGCGAACTGGCAAAGACCAGCAGCGCGCCGCCAAATGCGTAGACGCCGAAGCTCATCCATTTCGAAACCGGGACTTTCACCCCGTCCAACAGCTTGATGCCGGCCCAACCACAGAGCAATCCAAACGCCGGATAGGCAGGCAGGATATAGTGACTGAGCCGGGTTGGCATCAGCTCGAAAAAGATCGTCGTCAGAATGGCCCAGGCGACGAGGAACCGGATGGCCTGTGTCTCTTGCGAGATTGGCGCGGCCTCAGTTATCGCCCAACGCTCCCGCCATCTCGGCCGTGTCGCGAGATACCAGAAGGCAAATACAATCAAAGCCGGATAGGCTGAGGGTGCCCCGTTTCCGATCTCTCCTGGCAGAATCCAGGTGGCAAGCGCCGTGAGTGCTCCCAGAGTCGAAAAGACCAGCAGCGCATCGGTTCCGCGTTTACGGGCTCCATCGCTTGCCCCGCGCAGCTGCTTCCACGCCAGGGTCGCGCCTGGAATGAGGAGCAACACAGCTGGGAAGAACCAGACCGGAATATGGCTGAGATGATAAAGCGGCCAGCCAGCATGTCCTTCAGACGCCCCGGCAAACTTGTCTTTCAGATCCTTGCCGACCGCACCCTGCAGGAATGTCCCGTCCGTGGCGAACTGGATGGCGATCAACCAGGGTAGGAACATCGCGGCGGCGAGCGCCGGTCCCGGCCACCAGATCAGCGGTCGCCACCAATCGCCGCCCTTGCCTTCACCGGACTTCGCCCAGACCCAGGCGCCAAATCCGGCATAGGCCGCGACCATGGGCGTGACGGGTCCCTTGATCAGTAAGCCGCACCCCATGATGAACCAGAACAGCAGCGCCATCTGTTTCGGCTTGCTGGCCTGTCCCATATAGAGCCGCGCCAGAACGCCGATCCCCCATGTTGTCAGGAACACCAACACGCCGTCTGTTTTGGAGATATGGGCTTCGCTGGTCAGGAGCAGTGTCGCCCCGAACAGCGCCGCGCCGAGAAACGCCGCCCTTCGCCCGATCAGGACGATGCCGCACCAGAACGTCGCCAGAGTTGCCAGGGCTGCCCCCAACCAGCTCGGAACGCGATAAGTCCAGACGTCCAGCCGGTCTTCATCCCCGAGAACATGCGTGGCGCCTGATTGCAGCCAGTGAATGCCCGCCGGTTTCTTGTTTCGATACTCGTCCTGATAGCGAATGATTAGATAGTCGCCGGTCTCAATATACTGCTTGGAGGCCTGTGCGAAACGGCTCTCATCGCGGTCCAGCGCCGGCAGGTTGAACACGCCAGGCGCCGCCGCTGTAAACGTGATCGCGAACAAGATGAGCCAGGCCTTCCAGCCGGAAGAGAGTCGATCGAGCATATCCATGTTTGCCTCATAGCTTTTGCAATGCCCGTTGAACAGCGCTGCGATGCGGACTAACGTCTGTTAAAGTCGGATTGGAGGGCGATGGCATGTCTTGGTGGTTCAAGATTGATCTCTGGAAACGCGTCATGCTGGGACTTGTCCTCGGCCTCGTCACCGGATTGGGTCTCAGATATGGCATGGGCGCAGACGCTGGCGGTGCCTTCGCAGAGGGTTGGATCGAATGGGCGGGCGATCTGTTCCTGCGCCTGATCCGCATGCTGATCGTTCCGCTGATCTTTTTCACGCTGGTTTCGGGCATCATCGCGATGGGCGACCCGAAGCGACTTGGTAGTCTCGGTGTGCGCACCCTGGCCACCTATTTCGGCACTACAGCGATCGCTGTGACCCTGGGCCTGATCATGGCAACCATTTTCCGACCAGGCGCAAGCCTATCGCCGGAAACCTTTGCCGGGGCCGATACCAGCCGCATGCAATCGGTGGCCGAACGTGCATCGGAGGCGGGCGGAATTGTCGAACGCTTGCTCAACATCGTACCGACGAACCCGGTTGAGGCGCTGGCGACAGGGAATATTCTGCAGATCATTTTCTTCGCCATCATGTTTGGAGTCGGGATTCTGATGGCTGGCAAGATCGCCGAGCCGGTCGCCAAATGGTTTGACGGTGCGTCGGACGCGATGATGAAAGTCACGATCATTGTCATGGAAACAGCGCCGATCGGGGTGTTTGCCTTGATGGCGACAGTGATGGCGAAACAGGGCCTCGGGGTTCTGCAAAGCCTCGGCACGCTGGCCATCGCACTTTATATTGCCTGCGTCCTGCACATTCTGATCACCTATGGCGGGATTATCATCAAAGGCGTCCTGCGTCTGCCCTTCATTCCGTTCCTGCGTGGAATCACCGATGCGCAGGCTGTCGCCTATTCGACGGCAAGTTCCTCGGCCACGCTCCCGGTAACGATTACCTGCGCCGAAGAAAATCTAGGTATCGACAAGGCGGTTGCAGGCTCGGTCCTGCCGCTCGGTGCGACCATTAATATGGACGGCACCGCCATCTATATCGGCATGGTTGCTCTGTTCGGGGCCCAGGCGATGGGCATCGAAGTTAGCCTCGGCCAGTATTTCCTGATCGCCTTGATGGCGACACTGGTATCGATCGGAGCTGCCGGTATTCCGAGCGCGGGTCTGTTCCTGTCAGGCCTCGCCCTGGCACAAGTTGGGATTCCGGAGGAACAAGCCTTCTTGATCATTGGCTTCATTCTACCCTTCGATCGGTTGCTGGACATGATGCGGACGCTGACCAATGTCACTGGTGATGCGGCGGTGGCGACAGCGGTGGCGAAATGGGAAGGCGAACTCGACGAAGACGTCTTCCGAGCCGAAGACAATCTCTCGGCGCATGTCGATGACCGGGAAAAACCGCTGGCAATCTAGTGGGAGCGCTACAGCGCGTTTCGAACAATCTCGCCGATCATCTGCGCTTCAGCCTCTCGCGGAGACCCCTGGCGCCAGGCAATCCCGATGCGCCTGCCAATCATCGGCGTATTGAACGGACGGAGCTCTACCTCCGCCCCGGAGGTCACGCCCGCATCAATCGCGAGCTTGGGCAGCAAAGAGACACCAAGGCCGCCCGCTACCATGTGAACCAGCGTCGGTAGGCTCGTCGCAGTGACATCGGCGCCGCTGCGTTTGCTCGGCAAGCGGCAGACCGACAAGGCATGATCGCGCAGACAATGCCCATCCTCCAGCAGCAGCACATCTTCATCGGTGAGATCTGACGAGGTCAGTTCCGCGCTGCGCAGCAGGTCGTGATCGGTCGGGGCGACCAGCATGAATTCATCATCGCCCAGCTCCATCGTAACAATGCCAGGTGAATCCCAGGGTAGTGCAATCAATGCGGCATCGAGCTTTCGCGCGCGCAGCGCGTCAATCAGCCGTTCGGTCTGATCTTCGCGCAAATAGAGTTTCAAGCCTGGATGTGCCTTGCGGAGCGCTTTCAGCGTTCGCGGCAGCAGGAAAGGCGCAATGGTCGGGATCGCGCCGAGGCGGAAGGATCCTGACAGGGGTGCTCCTGCCTGCCGGGCCGCGGAAACCAGATCCGCAGTATCGGACAGGATGTTCTTCGCCCGCTCCACGGCCGCCTCCCCCGCCTGCGTCAGGGAGGCGCCGCGCGACTCGCGCTCAACCAGTTGGACGCCGAGCAGGCCCTCTACTTCCTTGATTGCAGCGGACAAAGTGGGTTGCGTGACATGGCAGGATTCCGCCGCGCGGGAGAAAGATCCCTGATCGGCGATCGCGCACAAAAACTCGAGCTGTCTCAGGGTCGGCAAATGCATAGCCAAAACCTATGCACCTATACGTAAATATCAATTATTTTTCTGCGTCAGGGTCGGCTATATTGTTCACAACGAGTTGATCAGGTGGCCGAATTTCTGGCTTGAACACCGCGAAATTCGCACCATCTGATTATCGAGAGCCAAGACTGTTGGTTCTCATTGTACGCACGGTGGCATCCGATCCCAAATCCCTCATGCCACCGACACTGCGTGGTCCTGCCGGGCCCCTTTCCTCCCCCCTTATAAGGTTATCCGGCAGGACCGTTCGCGGGTCTTTCAAAAGAAAATCATTAGCCTGTGAACGAGTTTTGACTTTGCGCGGGCGTCAATCTCTGTCACCGTAGGACATTATGGACCTGTCTGCCCCTGGCCTCGAAAACGAGCTGATCCGGCTCGAACCGCTCGCCGAGCGTTTCCGCGAGGATCTCCGCAATAGCGGCGCCATCGAATATATGTGGCTCTCCTTGCCTGCGATTCAGCGCGGTGCTGGCTTCGACTCCTATTTCGATCACGTGCTCAAGCAGGGCGACGCGGGCGAAGTGCTCGGGTTTGCGCTGCTTGATCCGAACGACAATGGCCGCTTCGTTGGCGTCACAGCGCTGATGTATCCGAACAAGATGCATCGGCGGGTGCGGCTTGGCTATACGTGGCTGGAGCCCCACTTGCGAGGGCTCGGTGTCTATGCGGCGATCCAGAAATTGCTGATCCAGCGCGCGCTCGATTGGGGTGCCAAACGGATTGAATGGTACGTTGAAGAACGTAATGCACGCGCTATTCGTGCAATCGAGTCCATCGGCGCGGTGAAGGAAGGCGTATTGCGCGAATATGAAAAGTTCGCAGATGGCGAGTGGGTCGATGTCGCGGTGCTGTCCATGCTGCGCGACGAAGCCAAGTCCTCGGTGCACCGCCTCGAAGCGATCATGGCCGCGTCCGAGACTTGATTCTTACCTGCACACGTGCTTTACGCGCGCAACAATCACCGCACTGACAG
>JANSXJ010000531.1 GCA_024743015.1 Hyphomonas sp.
TCATCATAGGCTTTCCAGTCGCGCAGCTCGATATCTTTGAGTTGGGGAAGTACCAGAATGTCGACCAATTCACGCCCGGCATTCGGGTTCACGCTAACTGTGGCCGACCGCATGAGCAGACCGGCAATGGGTGGAGCGTTAGAGAAGCCGTGACGTGCAATCCAACCGAAGAAGCCCGGTGGATCAACGAACTCCGAAGCATCAAGGCCCTCCGGTGCGCGGGCCACATCGCATCCGACAACGAACCCACGCTGGAACTCACGCATCACATCGGTCGGGAAATTGTTAAGAACCGCGCCGTCCACCAAGACTTCGCCTTCGTCGATGACGGGGGGCAATATCCCTGGAAGGGCGATCGTGGCGCGCAGGGCGCCGCGTAGCAAACCCCGCCGGTGCACTCGATAGGCGCCGTCGGTGAGGTTGGTAGAGACTGCAAAGAATGGCAGCTCAAGGTCACCGATCTCTGCATCCCCGAAATGCTCTTTCAAACGGGCATCTACGCGGTGACCTTTCACCATGCCCACGACAGGAATGTTCCAGTCACCCAGCGGATTGGTTTCCACGAAGGCCTTGCGAATTCGGTAGTCGATCTCGGCATCGTCCCATCCCATGGCCACACAGCCCGCGACAACCGCGCCCATCGAGGCGCCACCTGCGAAGTCAATCGGGATGCCGAGTTCGCGCATTGCTTTGACCACGCCGATATGGGCGTAGGCGCGAGCGCCGCCGCCTGAGAAGACCACGCCAACGCTGCGCCCGGCAATGGTGCGGGCGAGGCGATCGCAGTGCTCGCTATTCACGTCTTGCCAGTGAAACACGCGCGCTGCACCTGCCGCGCGCAACCAGTCTGCAGGGCGACACGCGTCGCGGTCTTTCCCGTGATGCAGAAGCAGAACATCGACCAGCTTCAAAGACTGCGCAGGAGAGTTTTCTTCCGGGAAGAGCGGATAAGACGGTTTCGCATCGGCCCGCGCAACCACCCAGATCCGGTCAGCCTGGCGCATGGAGAGGCGGTACCAGGAATTGTCTCCCAAAGTGGAGATCAGAATGACAATGTCGTTTTCGGCTTCGAGGGCGTCGAAAAAGGCGGATGGCTTTTCATCGCCTTCAGATTCCTCGACGATGCGCGTTTTGATGCCCAACTTCTCGAGCGAGGCGCGCATAGACCTTGCTCGAAGTGCCAGATCAATCGTCGGTGAGGTGCCCACCAGGGTGAACACTTTTGGAGCGGTGCGCCGATTGCGTTGATTTCCTTCCCGCAGACGCGACAAGATCAGTCGGATCATCGCGTTCAGGATTTCAGGTTCAGCCGAACTGATGCGCTGGAACCCCTGGCGCGAGATTTCCAATACTTCGCTGTCTCGCAGCGCGTAGACCGAAGAAGAATGCGGGACATTGTCGGGTGCACCATCGCCATCAATGTCGATTCCGCCCTGAAACATGGCCATTTCGCCAACCGGCTCGCCAGCGCGGATGTGGCCCATAAATTCGCTCCGTCCATCGTGCATGGCCTTGAAGGCGCCGAAGGATCCCGACAGTACAAAGAATATTGAATCCGACATCTCGCCGGCACGAAACAAGGGCCAACCGGCGGGAACGGAAAACCAACGCGCTTCCTTGCCCGCTGCCCGCAAGGCGCGGCGCGGGACATCCTCAAGGAACTTGATTGAGGCAAGGGCAGGGACGACGTCCAAACTCATGCCGCCAAATATACGCATTAATCACTCTCCGTCATCTCGAAGGATCTATGCAAATATGGGGCAATTTCATGAAGGAATTGGTGACATTCGGTCACAAGCCCGGGATGACAGGCCATGCGCACGCGGCTAAGGCAGGAAGAAATTGGTTGTGGGAGTAACCTTCATGCCTGTCTTGAAGTCCAAGATTGATGTCGCCAGTGCAGCGTATTCGGCCAATCGTCGTGCGATGGAGGCTTTGGTAGCCGATCTGCAGGAACACACCGCCAAGGCAGCCATCGGAGGGTCCGAGCGGGCACGTGAGCGGCATGTGTCGCGCGGCAAACTCCTCCCCAGAGACCGGGTCGAAAAATTGCTGGACCCGGCA
>JANSXJ010000090.1 GCA_024743015.1 Hyphomonas sp.
CAATGGTCTGGCGATGATTGCCTGACCATGCCAGTTGAGTGCCCCAAACTGGTCCGGTGTGTTGGGTCGCGCCATCCCCGAGCACCAGCGCCATGGGCGGGCAATCATGACTGGTGAGACCGCGCCGGTTTTCACGTGACCAACCTGAGCGGCTAAGAGAATCTGAAACCGATTGGAATTCGTGATTATGCCGGCCGGAAAAACTCTCCACGCCTTTTGCGGTTGAGGGGAGGGGAAGGCAACCCGATGCGAGCCATGCAATGCGAACGGCCCGCTCTCCATGATTGGACAGCGTTGCGCTAAGCGAAAGCATATCGCTCTTCGCATCGAGATGAATAGTTTGCGCGAGCCTTATCCCGTGACTCTTCGAGGTCGCGGTTGAGACCAGGGATGTGGGTGTATGGCTAACTTCGCAATCGTCGAAATTCGGAGCCCAGGTAGACCCGTCGCCGTCAATCATCATCGCGCTCGGTCCGAACCAACCGCGTCCAAAAACCGGCATGGTTCGAAGCGGTTGATTTTCATCGAGTGAAAAAGACGGAACGGGCGTTGACTCAATCCAGCTAGCGAAAGATCCGACTCCCGACATCTTTGATCCCCAATGCGTCAGTATTGGGAAGCCGCTATCCGCTTTCTCAACAACCAGACTGCTGCGAGTTCCTTCCAAATTGAACCAAACGGGCTTCATTATTCGCTCTTCCTATGAATTATGGCAAATCCCCACGGGGCAATCTCAGGCGAGGCCGAGTTTTCATTCAAGCCCGACGCGAGCAAAATATCTCCGGTGAATTCCTCAGTCGCCAATTCAACGGGCGTTGCGCCGAAATTGAAAATGCAGTGGACCGTCTCACCGGCAAGGGTCCGATCGAACCGCAATACATTTTTTGTCGAAGCCGCGAGCTCTAAATCTCCCAGTCGAAGCGCAGGCTGCGATGAACGCACAGCGACTAGTCTCTTATAGAACGCATGCAATGAGTTTGGATCGCGGGATTGCTGGGCGGCGGCTTTTTCGAAGTGCGGCGCATAGACAGGCAGCCATGTGTTCGCCGCGTCGCTGAAACCCGCATGCGGTAAGCTTGAGTCCCAGGGCATCGGGGTACGACATCCATCGCGACCAGGTTTCGCGGGCCAGAACGCAATCCCTTCAGGGTCTTGCAACTGATGAAATTCAAGTACGGCTTGCTCCAGACCCAATTCCTCACCCTGATAAAGACAGATTGTCCCTTTCAAACTCAATTGAAACGCGGCGAACAATTGAAGTTTCGCAGGGCTTGGATGATTGCCGCCCCATCGAGTCGCAACCCTTGGAAAGTCATGATTTCCCACGGCCCAGGTTGGCCAACCATCTCCGGCGGACTGCCAAGCGGCAAGAATGCTTCCGAGATGGCTCGGTGTGTGGTTCCGTCCCAAAAAATCAAAGCTGTATGCTGTGTGGAGCCGCGCCGACCCGGCCGTGTATTCGATCATAATGGGGAGACCGTCTATGTCTCCGATTTCTCCCATCAGGCAGCGATCTTTATACGCATCCGACAACGCACGCAGCTCGCCCAAAAAGGACAGGTTTTCCGGCTGATTCCTGCAGTACTTATGGGATTGCCAGTCATGCGGATTGGCGCCTCGGCGCTCATCATCACGGACTGGATTGCTGCGCAATTGCAGGTCTTGAAAATAGAAATTGCAGACATCTAAACGGAAACCATCAACACCGCGACTTAGCCAAAACTTCGCTATGCCCAGCACCGCGGTGCGGACGTCAGGATTGTGAAAATTCAGGTCCGGCTGCGATTTAAGGAAATTGTGCAGGTAATATTGTCCGCGACGCGTATCCCAGGTCCAGGCCGGTCCGCCAAAAACCGATAGCCAATTATTCGGCGGTGAGCCGTCCGGTTTGGCATCCGCCCAGGTGTACCAATCGGATTTTGGATTGGTCTGGCTTTGGCGGCTTTCTTCGAACCAGGCGTGTTGATCGGACGTGTGCGACCATACCTGATCGATCATGACTTTTAGGCCGAGCGCGTGCGCGCGCTCAAGCAGATTGTCGAAATCCGAAAGCGCCCCGAAAATCGGATCGACATCACAATAATCGCTAATGTCGTAGCCGAAATCCTTCATCGGACTCTTGAAAAAGGGAGAGATCCAGATGGCATCAACGCCAAGATCAACGATGTAATCCAGACGCTTTGTGATCCCGTTCAGGTCACCAATGCCATCGCCGGAAGAATCCTGAAACGAACGGGGGTAGATCTGATAGATCACACCGCCTTGCCACCAATTGTCGATGTCCATCATTCTAACACTCAGGTTCTTCTTCGAATTCACTAATCCGACAGTTTGGGGTTCGATCCCGTTACAGGATTGCTAGAGATCATCGATATTTTCCAAAGCGGCACCCTGAGCCGTCGCAACCTCAGTGCGAACCCACCACACGGAGGCTGCTGCAAAGAACATCAAGACGCCGGAAAGTCTCAAAACATTGCGGGCATCTCCACCAAGGAGTGGATCGTAATAGAAGGGCAGCGTCACCGCGATCAACAGCATCGGGATGACGATCATCATGTTGAAAATACCCATATAGACGCCGGTCCGATCAGGAGGGATGGCGTTGGCAAGTATGATATACGGATTGCCCATGATAGAGGCCCAGCCGATCCCGACTCCAATCGCGGGTATGAACAACATTGCTTTATCGGTGACGTTGGGCAACCAGAGCATCCCGATCCCGGCGAGGATGAGACAAAGTGCGTGAACGCGATTTGCACCAAATCGTTTCGACAGGGGCACCATGGCAAAAGCCAGGATGAAGCCTAGTCCGTTGTAAAAGGCGGCCATCTCTCCGTTTGCGAGAACCGCAGATCGGAAGCCGTCTGAAACAGGATCAGATGTTTCAAATACCGAACGCCCAATCGAGTAAACAATGTAACCCCAATACGAGGCCATGGCGTACCATTGGAACAGGCTCATCAATGCCAGTTTCCTCATCGGAACCGGCATCTCAACGATCGCATCCCAAATTTCCTTGAATACAACAAAAAAGCCCTTTGGTTTGGCTTTAATGGCTGCGATCTCTTCTTCCGTCAGCGGTAATTCGGGCACTCGGAAAATTGACCACAGAATTGTAGAGATCGACAAGAACGCGCCAATCATGAATGCGTATCGCGTTACATACGGAATATTGTGCTCATCGACCGCGTGCAGGTTCAAACCGAGGAAATAAACCATAATAGAGGGCGACAGGAATGCCAGCATTTGAGCGAGGCCCGTGAACGCGCTTTGTGTCAGGAATCCCAATTGCCTTTGCTCAGGTTCCAGCCGATCACTGACATAAGCTCTGTAGGGTTCCATCGTCATATTGTTGCCGGCGTCCAGAATCCAAAGCAGGCTGACGGCCATTAGCAAGGACGAGCTGAAGGGCATAAAGAACAGCCCAACCGAACACATAATTGCCCCGATAATGAAGTAAGGCGTTCGGCGTCCGAACCGAGACAGCGTTTTGTCACTCAAGGCACCGACAATGGGCTGGACGATCAGGCCGGTCATTGGTCCAGCCAGCGAAAGGAGCGGAATCGCAGCTTCGTCCGCTCCCAGATAGGAGTAAATTGGCGCCATGTTTCCTTGCTGCAATCCAAAACTGAACTGCAACCCGAGGAACCCCAGGTTCATTTCCAGAATGCGCCACGGCGATAAATGTGGACGAGGGATAACGTGCCCCTCAGCTGGCGAGGCTGTGTTGACAGCGACCATGAGATCCTCCCCGGATCATTGTTATTCTTCATGAGTAACAGACATTGAAAACAAAACAACAATCGATTGTATTTTTTTTGCTGGGTTTGCAAAATCTTGAAGAAACCACGATAAAAGCGCGCTCACAGGAGTGAAAACATGGCAAAACGGGTGACTATGGCGGAATTGGCGAAAGCGGCGAACGTGGACGCATCGACCGTCTCGAGAGCGCTAAATGACAGCCCGCTCGTCAAACAAGCAACGAAGCAACACGTAATGAACGTTGCGGCTGATCTGGGTTATGTCATGCACGCATCGGCAAGAAGCTTGCGCCGTCAATCCTCAGAAACAATTGGGATGGTCATCCCTATGCGGCCAGAGTCGGGGCAAACAATTTCTGATCCATTCTTTCTGGAAATGGTTGGCGCAGCGTCGAACGCGGCGTCATCGCACGGATACGATTTGATCGTCAGCGTCCCTGAAGGAGATCAGAAAATCGCTGAACGACGATTGCTGCAAACAGGCCGCGCGGATGGATTGATCATCATTGGCCAAGCGGGGCGGACCGACCGGCTCAATAAGCTTGGGCGGCTATCCGATCGTATTGTGGTTTGGGGCGGCCAGACACCTGATACAAATTACACGATCGTCGGTAGCGACAATGTTCGCGGTGGTGAACTGGCGACGGAGCATTTGTTCTCGCGTGGACGCCAAAACATTGTATTTATTGGTGAGACTAATCTCCCAGAGGTAAGATTGCGATACGAGGGCTTGAAAAAGGCCTACAAAGCCGCTGGTCGGGTTCATTCTGATGCTCTGCTACTTGAGCAAAATTTCGGCGGAAAAGACACATTCGACGCCGTGCGACAATTGACTAGCGGCGGTACCGCGTTCGACGCGATTTTTGCAGCATCAGACGTACTCGCGATGACTGCGATACACGCGTTACAAGCCTCTGGAAAATCAGTGCCCGGGGACGTGTCAGTTGTTGGGTACGATAATATTGGACAGTCCAGTTTGATGACGCCGGCCCTTACAACTGTGGATCAGCATATTGCTGAAGGTGGCAAGCTGATGGTCGATCTTTTGCTAAAAAAGCTCGCTGGGGGAGAAGTGCGGTCGAGGACAACGTCGACAGAGCTCATTGTCAGAGACTCCAGTTAGGATACGCAAGATTATGCGTTTAGGACTTCTCTAAAATCTAGCTCCACATCAGACTTCATCGTTAGCAAATCAGAGCTCGGCGCTTGCTCCGTCAGAGGCACTACGAAGCGCGGACTAGATTTGCTGCCTCTGCAAAAATAGGGGCTTGCACCAAACGCGTATGGCGGCGTTTGGAGGCGACTTCCATGCTCGCTCCACGCGCACCAAGGTCCACGAACATTCGCGCTGCGATAGAGCCTAAGCTCCTTTTTGACTTCGCTATCGGGCTGACGTTCCTGTTTGCGATCGCAGGCCGATACCATCATCAGCCAATCCCCCGAAAGCTCTTCCCGCCATATCTTGGGTAGCTCCGCTTGCGTGTAGGTATGGGCATCTGGCAATTCAATCGGAGGGTGGAGGTGCGCCAGGTATCGACCGTCATCAATCTGTACGATTTCCGCATGCGCGATCGCTGGAACCGACGGTGCAATTTTGGCGCACCAAATCGCATGAAGTTTACCCTCGTCTTCAAAGAGGAATGGATCTCTCCAGGCGAGAATTGGGCCCCCGTCTTCGCCATTGACCGAACCGATATCTTCTATGTCAGACAGGTAATATCCCAAATCAAGAATCTGAGCATGGTCACGTACTGGGTCTGACAAAACTGAGGCTGGCGGTCCGGAATATCGATCAAATGAATTCGACCAACCCAAACAAATTGATTGAACGAAAGGGGTGTCAGGCTTCCGCCACCGAATATCCGTGTAGGCGACGAGCGCACCCGAAGAATGGGGCAGAATTGATCCGCTCCAAATGTTTCGCTCTGATGAGTCAGCTGGAAGCAAGAAGGCGCCAGCATCGATCCAATCAGTGGAATCAATTGCAGATTTAAAGTGTCGAATGTGGAATTGGTATTGATTTCGAGCACTCGGGGCAATCGCAAGTCCCGCGTTCTCTTTCGCTAAGGCCAAACAATACATGTGCAATTGATCGTCATGTGAGCACGTCCACGCGTCCCATATCCACAGATTGGGATGCCGGATAGACCTGTCGAAAGTCTCTAGGTTTCGAATGGGAATGTTCGGTGAGATAAACATGCGATTCCTAGTGTTTCGTTTGCGACACGTTACCAAGACGACGCGTCTGGATGATCTTCTTTATCAAACATACAATCGATTGCAATTCAATTTTCTATTGGATAATGAGAAGGCGACGCGCATCTTTGTGATGCCACCTAGAGGATGAGCGAACATGTATGCTGTGATCGATGCTGGCGGGACTACATTTAAGTGTGCTGTCTCCGGGGCTGACGGAGATCTAGTTTTCAAACGTCGCGTGAAAACGCGCCATCCCGACGAAACAGTAAGGGAATGTTTGGAATTCTTCCGGAGCAGTGAGCAGCAAACCGGTGCCAAAATCATAGGCATGGGTATCGCTTGTTTTGGACCGCTGAATATTGATGATCGCTCCAAAAACTTCGGCAAAATATTGAATACGCCAAAACCGGACTGGGCCAATTTTCGAATACGGGAACGGTTCGAACAAGAGCTTGGCGTCAACGTGAACATTGATACTGATGTTAACGCTGCTCTTAAAGCGGAAATGAAACTGGGTGCGGGAAGGGGAGCCCGACGAGCGGCCTATGTCACAGTGGGTACTGGTATTGGCGTTAGCTTTATTCAGGATAACGTTTTTATCGCTAAACCTACTCATTCAGAATTCGGTCATATATGCGTGGAGCGGCATCCTGAAGATTTGTTCGAGGGGCGCTGCGCTTTTCATAAATCCTGCTTGGAGGGTCTGGCTTCAGCCGCTGCGTTTGAAGCGCGTTGGGGGGACGCCAAGTTGGTTGACCAGAATAGTCGAGCTTGGGAAATCGAGGCGGATTATTTGGCGCAGCTCTGCATATCCATCAACCTCCTCTTGAGGCCCGAGAAAATAATCTTGGGTGGAGGAATGTTACTTGCGCCGACTCTCATCGACAAAATCCGGGCTGCGTACTTGTCTAGAATAAATGGGTACTTTCTGGAGTCCGTCCAGGACATTGAAAGCAAGATAGTTCGTCCGTGGTTCGGCGATGATGCCGGTTTGGCCGGGGCCAAGATTCTCGCTGAAGAGTCAATTTTTATGCCGCAAAGGGAATCGTTCTGATCAAAAACAGTGTTGAAACTATTGTTTCGGCGGTAGGCAGAACAAGCGCTCAGACTAGGGGATGTAAGTGAGTTCACACCCCATGCACCTTTGGTGCTTACAAGTCGCGAGCGATCTTGTCTGAAACACCTACGGTGATTGAGAATTGGAGGCTGTTCTACAACACCGCAAGACCGCACTCCTCGCTGGGCTATAAACCGCCTGCACCAAGAACCATCTTGCCCGCGACCTTCACGCCGCCTTATAGGTTGGAGGCGGCATAAACGCCGCTATGAACCAACCGTCGATCCTAGCATTACGGTTGGGCCAGTCAGATCAGGCAGGCCAGGTGTATCCGTCGCACGTCTCTCTCCCCGGGTTCGGAGAATTTTGCAGATAGAGCGTCATCGCCCTCTGGAAATACAAGCTGCGGGCAAGATTGGTTTTCGTCGCCGCAAAACCGCGCCAGCTCACCCCTTGGTTTTTCGAAATCGACATACTCGATTTGCAGTCTCTCTCGCACCTCCGGGAATGCAGCCAACAAACCCTCAACCTGCATGCAATACGGGCAAAAATATCGCCGGTCACTAAGGTCAGGATCGGTGAAACCGATCTTCAGGAGATAGAGAATACTCTTCCGCGCCACGTCATATCTCTCTTTTTGATCTCAGGCGTTTTTCGGTATTTTCCTCGCGGTTGCCTTTGGCCATTCGGGCAAACGCTTCGCGCCAGTTTTCTGCAAGTTCGGGCATGTTCGAGAGCTGCTCAACGTCCGTTTTATCGACCTTCCGCGTAAGCCGAGCTTGTGTGACACGATAAACTGTCCAGTCTTCTTGGATACGATCAACTAAACAGATTTCATCGCCTAACTGAACGTGTCCTCGTTCTAGAACGCGATAATACCAACCGGTGCGCCCTGTTTGCTGGAATCGGAACGCCATTCGAGGATTGTTAGTATGTTGGTTGAGCTTCCAGCAGGGTTGACGCCCTTGGCTAACTTGCACCAGGGCGGTCCCGAGGCGCAGAACATCCCCAATGCAAATGTTAGTCTCAACAAACTCGGAAGCTGAGATATTTTCACCAAAGGCTGCGGGCATACTCCCGTCCGGGATTTCTCCTTCGGCTTGCCAGATTGAATAATGATCGGCTGGGTAATGGTGGATTGCTTTATCAAGGCCGCCATGCACGGTGAGATCCGCCTGAGCGTCATTGACGAAGCCAGTGGGCCCAACTTCTTGAACTTCTTCGGTTCTGACCTTGTTAATCGCCGAAGCTGCTTTACCGGGCCAAGGCGACTCCACTTTACCGACAAAAAGTCCGATGACCTTCGAACTTAATGGTATCATTGTTAGACTCCTTCGTTTTCTTCGCCACCAATAACACATCCGTCCTCGGTGCACCCAATATGCCCCCCCTCTGAAGGGGTTTCGATAAGCGGCGCTGCTTGCTGCTCGCGCAATAGCGCCATGATTTCAGCGCCGAGCACCATATCTTGCTCTGCCCCAAATTTGTGTTTGCGCACATATCCGTTCCGGTCGATGAGGATTGATGTTGGCGTTCCACGCATCTGATAGGCTGTCATTGTCTTTGGCAGTGGACCTTGCTGAGACGGCGCATCAATCCCGACAGGAAATGAAATCCTATATTCGTGTAAAAAGGCCTCTAAGGCTGCTTTTGTGCCCTGCGCGCTATGATGTTCAAACACGGTATGTAGGCCAATGACGGCAACATCCTCTTCGTTGAACAATTGCCGGACTTTCATCGCCTGAGGCAGCGCGTGAGAGACACAGCCCGGGCAGAGCATTTGGAACGCCTCTATCAGTACGACCTTCCCCCGCAGACTTTCGAGCGAAATGGGATTGGAGGAATTAAGCCAGTCGACCGTCTCAAGTGGTTTTGCGAGTTGAGGTTCCATGTGACTGTTCCGCTTTACGTCTTTGTTAGTTTAATTGGCCGGGAAGGCTGAGATCGCCGGACGCGATGTCGAACACATCCGTCACACAAAAGAGGGGCGAATGAATATTCGCATTTACGCGCAAGGCGGCGGTGACGCCATCATAGGTCATCCCGCTGACATCAACGCCTTGAGGAAACGCCACATTGATTTTGACTTTTGCGCCATCAAAGAGCGGCGTGTAGCCCGGACTATCTAATAAGATAGGAAGCCCCGGCCATGTCGTGGGCAGTTTTGGATGAGTCCCCTCCGGAATATCTTTGACGGCCAGTGCACCAGGTCCGCACGTTTCTGTTGGGCTCAATACAACCCAGTGGCTATGCCAAGTCTGACCATCATTACCCGCATCGCCGTCTCGGTTCTCATCAAAGAGCGGCGTATCATCAAAATCTGGATGAACGGCAGCTGCCAATGCGAGAATGCCAGCGCCTTCGTCAAAGCCTACCGTCGAAGGGTCTAGGGATGTCGGCCAAACGTAAGCATATGCAGGGGCGCCACCTAGTTCGCCAACGGGCTCAGGTGTTTCAGAACCTGCGACGCCATTTGTCGTCATGTGAAAAGTGACGATGTTCCCCTGGGTGTGAGCGTGCGTAAATACGATATCAAGCGCTTCGATTTTGGCGTTGTCGACCGGTGACTCAATACCTGTTTGCTGCCGGTCCTGATCTTTATTGTGACCGTCATGAGCAAAGGCCGGTCCCGCCAAAAAGGGGATAGCGATTGCGGAACAAATGAGACTTCGCATGGGTGTGGTCCTTATCAAAAGATTACGAACGCCCATTTGGTTTCGACTCGCTGCTATGTCAATATATTAATTTCGACTCGCTACTTTCTTGGCGCGCCGCTTGCCTTATATAAGCTGTTGAAAGGTGACAAATGACCGATACAGATTTGGTGAGACAGCTCGTCTTGCGTCTTGCACGCCTAGATGCGGACGCGGGTCGTAGTGGAGGCTTAAACCCCGCGCAGAGCATGGCTTTGGAGTATCTTGCGCGAGCAAACAAATTCTCACGGCAACCCTCTCACGTCGCAGAGTTTATGGGCTCCACACGCGGAACCGTTTCGCAAACACTCAAAGTTTTGCGGGAAAAAGGGCTGATTGACGAAGTTCGATCGAAGACCGATCGCAGAGCTCTTTCCTATAAGCTAACCCAAAGCGGCCAAAAATCTCTGGCTCAATCAAGTTCATTGCGCAACTCTCTCAAAGAGCTTTCGCCATTGGAGATCGATCGACTGGGGAAATCACTACAGGCTGTCTTGGACACCGCGCTCGAAGCCAACGGGCAAAAACCGTTTGGTGTCTGCAAAACCTGCCGGCACTTCGCGCCTTATACAAAAGGTGGATTTTGCAATCTCCTGAGCACACCCATAGATCAATCAGAGGCGGAAAAAATCTGTGTCGAAAATTTATGACCTCTAAGAAGATGAAACTCTTCTTTAGCGGTACAGGTTTTGGAATATTGAGCGACTGAGGTTTCGTCTTCTTTTACTCGGATTCTGTCAGAGTCCGTGATGGGGCGAATTTAAGCCTATCAGTTCTTCGAGGATAACTCGAAATCAATCATTGAAACTGAGTCCTCATCGCTCTATTTTCGGTTCAGTCTTACACGTTGTGAGACTTGGAGAATTTATGTTCACGAATGCGGTCGTCCGCACGTCCTGAGTTTCAGGGCTGATGCAAAAATCAAGACAGCGCAGAAGCGCCGTAGCCTTTCTGCTGTCTGCAATAAAATCTCACAACACTTAGCGGAAAGCTAGAATATTGAATAACGTAACAATTCGCCCTGCCGCGAAGCAGGACATAGAAGCTATTGGCCAAATTGCAGGAGACACAGATTTGTTTCCGTCAGAAATGCTCGATGACATGATCGCCGGTTACCTCGATCAATCCAACCAAGACATTTGGTTTGTTGGCGAGCTGGACGGTAGCGTGATCACGTTTGGATTTTGCGAACCAGAACGTATGACCGAGGGAACATGGAATCTCTTAGCGATTGGCGTCGATCCCGCCCTTCAAGGGCAAGGCCATGGCGGCAAACTGATGTCATACCTTGAGCAGCAGCTCTCAAACGCATCGCAAAGGATTCTCATCGTTGAAACAATGGGGACACCGGAGTTAGCGAAGACCCGAGAGTTCTATCGTAAGAACGGCTACACTGAAGAAGCTCGCATTCGCGAGTTCTATGAAGCTGGAGCTGACAAAGTCGTGTTCTGGAAACACCTATAATCGCAAAAGAAGCGGGCCGAGATTTCGGCTCGCTTCAATGACCTTGGATCACTTCTGAACGGTATCAGCGTCCTTCTTACGGCGGTTTAAACCTCTGCGCTAATGTCTTCTCTAATCGGGCTTTCGGGTCAAGCTCCATATTCTCGTCTTTGATCCGGCTCTTCGCCGAGTCTGGGTCACGCTTCTCTTCGCAGTCTGGTTGGCGCATAGCGTTGGCGCCGCTGCATGCATGTGTGTGATCTTGTGTTGTGGAGCGCCTTGCTTTTGCGCGCGCTTCGTCTTCGAGCGCAGGAGACATAAACGGCGTC
>JANSXJ010000121.1 GCA_024743015.1 Hyphomonas sp.
ACCGAATGGGCCAAGGATGAAAGCCTCGCCGCCAATAATGAGAGGGTGGCGCGCCGCGACGAAATCATTCCTCCGCTGCGCGAACTGTTCGCGACCTACTCCAAGGATGAACTCATGGCCAAGCTTGAAACGACAGGCTTGCCGTTTGCGCCCATCCAGAAACCGGAAGACCTTTTCACTGACCAGCACCTGACTGAGAGCGGCGGCCTGCTCGAAATGAGTATTCCGGATGGCGGTGAAATTGCGCTGCCAGCGATGCCCGTAGCGATCGATGGCAACCGGCCAGGACTCACGCTCAACCCGCCAGAAATCGGCGAGCACTCTGAAGAAGTCCTCAAAACGCTCGGACTATCGGAAAGTGAGATTTCGGACCTGATCGACCGCGGGCTCGTTGACTCGGCAACGCACAAGACCCCTCAAGCGGCGGAATAAAGCCAGGGCCTGCGCTCAGCGTCCTGCGCGAAAAAGCGTTCGATCGTGGCTTTGTCTTTCAGCGTCAGCGCAATCGGTTCCAACCCTTCGCTGAGCAAGCGCTTCGGATAGTCGCCAATCTCAAACCCGGCACTCCAGCCAGGCAACTGTCGACACCCAACACGTTGTTTCGGAAGGTCCACGGATATGACAGCACCGCGAATGGCGGAGAGCTTATTCACCTCGTCAGACGGCAATGTGATCGGTAGAATGCCATTGCGCAGGCAGTTTCCGTGAAAGATTTCACCGAAACTCTTGGCGATGATCACGCGAATTCCATACTCCGCCAGCGCCCATACCGCATGCTCGCGCGATGACCCACAGCCAAAGTTCTCGCCAGAGATCAGAATACTCGTATTCACTTGATCCGGTCGATTGAGGATGAAGTCAGACGTCGGTTCGCGCCCTCCCGGCTCCGTATACCGCCAACCCGCGAACAGACCGTCGCTTAATCCATCGCGGCTCACCGCCTTCATCTCTCGTGACGGAATGATTTGATCGGTGTCGATATTGTCCCGCATAATGGCCGCGGCGAGACCCGTATGAAACGTCAAAGGCTGCGGCATCAGACGGGTTCCTTTTGGGGTACCGGCAAGTCAGCAGGTGCGCAGATTTTACCGGCGACAGCACAAGCAGCCACGATGGCGGGGCTCGTCAAATGCGTCCTCACGCCCGGTCCTTGTCGACCTTCAAAATTCCGATTGGTCGAGGAAACAACCCGGGTTCCGGGCGCAAACGTTTCACCCCCGGCATAGAAACACATCGCGCAGCCAGGCTCGCCCCATTCGAAACCCGCCTGTTTGAAAATCCGGTCGATACCAAGTTTTTCGGCCTCAGCCCGCACATTTCGAGAGCCCGGGACACATACAGCGCGAACGCCGTCCGCCACGCGGCGACCCTCCAGGATCCTTGCCGCAGCCTGAAGGTCGGACAGGCGACCATTCGTGCAAGAACCGATAAAGGCCCCGCCGATTTGAAGATTATTGAGAACCTGGCCGGGTTCCAGCCCCATATAATCCAGCGCCTGGGATCGCGCGTCTTTGGGAATTTCAGTTCCGAGCGGAGCGCTCTCTTCCGGACTGGTTCCCCAACTCATCTGAGGCTGGATCTCCGCGGCATTCAGAATGATTTCATGCGCAAAAGCTGCGTCTGCGTCCGTTTTCAGATCGTGCCATTCCAGCGGAGGACCAACCTCATCGTCTGGCGCGAACGGACGCCCGGAAAGATAGTCGAGCGTCTTCTGATCCGGCGCAATCACCGCCGTGAACGCCGCGAACTCCACCGCCATATTGCAGAGCGTCAGGCGCGCTTCGACATCCAGCGCCTCGACCGCACTTCCGCAAAATTCGATCGCACAGCGTTGTCCTCCGCCAGAACCGTGACGCGCGATCAGGTAAAGTGCAATGTCTTTCGCAGTGGTTCCCGCGGGCAAAGCCCCGTCAATCCGAATGCGCATCTGCTGGGGCTTCTGCATACGCAAAACGCCTGTCACCATTGCATGCTCGGCTTCACTGGATCCAATCCCCCAGGCAAGCGCACCGAGCGCACCAAGGCTGCACGTGTGACTATCCGGGCAAACCATAGACAGACCCGGCAAGGCAATCCCCTGCTCCGGCGCAACCACGTGTACGATACCCTGGTTCGGATCATCGGTGTCGATCAGGTGAATTCCGGCCGCCCGCGCCATCGCCCGGGTTTCCGTGATAAAGGTTTCTCCACCCGGGCTCCGGGCCTCGTTTCGACCTCGCCCAGCGCGGAAAGAGACAATGTGATCCATGATTGCGAAGACCCGCGATGGATCACGAACGGTATACCCGCTTTCCTGCAGTGATTTTAGCGCAACCCCGCCCGTTCGCTCGTGCAACAGCAGACGATCGATCGCAATCAGATCGTAGCCGTCGCCTGCATCACAAACGCGATGCTGTTCCCAGAGTTTGTCGAAAAGTGTTTGCGCCAAAGCGGCCTCCTGCGGCAAAAGATATATCTTTTACCGAAAAGTGGAAGACCGCTTCGACAATTTCCTTGGTCCAATTCCTACCAGAAGACCACATACAGCATCAGCAGGATCAGAACCGCCACCGCAGCCGTGACCTTGAACGTCATCGTCGTGGCAAAGTTGATATCGCTGAGGTCGACAGGTTGATCCTCTCTTGGGGGGGCCGTCATCAGAGATACGATGACCCCGACCAGCACACAGATCAGGAAGATGAACCAGATCCGCACCACGAATGGCATATTCGTGACATCGAAATCAGCCAGTCCGAGGATCGGGTTAAAGATCGGGCCAAGCACCGCGGCAACGCCGCTACCGTCCGATCCTGAGGCGGTGAAGAAGAGCAGCGACAGGACCACCGACGAGATCAGCAGTGCAAATGCCCCTGCCGTATTGGTTCGCTTCCAGAAGAAGCCGAGCACGAAGACCGCCACGATGCCCGGCGCGACGAAACCTGTATATTCCTGAATGGTCTGGAAGATACTGGTCCCGCCCCCAAGCAATGGAATGGCCAGGAATAACGCAATCAGCATGGCCGTTGCAGCAGTTGACCGTCCTACCCAGACATAATGTCCTTCGTCCTTACCTTTTACGAAATAGTCGCGATAAATATCCATCGTGAAGATCGTCGAAATCGAGTTGATCATAGACGCGAGCGAAGAGACGATGGCGGCAATCAGCGCAGCGAAAATCAGTCCCCTAATCCCGACGGGCATCAGCGCCATCAGCGCACCATAGGTACTATCCGGCTTCGCCGAGAGCGCGTCTTCACTCAAGCCCTGAAGGCCGTTTTGTGCGAGCCAGAGCGCTGCAATGCCAGGAATGACAACGATCAGCGGAATGAGAAACTTCAGCAATGCCGCAAAAGCCAGCCCTTTCTGGGCCTCCGCCAGGCTTTCCGCCCCGAGCGCGCGCTGAATGATGTACTGATTGAAGCCCCAATAGGAGAAGTGCAGTACCCAGAGGCCGCCCAGCAGTGTCCAGATCCCTGGTAAGTCGCCGAAGCTCGGATGATCGCGATCAAGGATCATTTCGAAATGGCCCGGCAGCTCATTCATCAGAATAGACAGACCACCCAATGCACCGCCGTCACCGCCCACCATACCGAGCACCAGAATAGTTATCGCGAAGCCACCAAGGATCAGAATGACAACCTGAATAATGTCGGTCAGCGCGACCGCTTTCAGACCGCCATACAGCGAGTAAAGCAAGGCAAAACCCGCCAGCATCGCCATACCCGTAAACACGCCGAGTCCAGTCACCGCATTGATCGCCAGAGACCCACCATACAGCACAGTTGTCAGGTTCACTGCGGTAAACAGGAAGATCCAGAACACTGCCATGGTCGCTTTGACGCTGTCCCCGAACCGCGTTTCGAGGAATTGCGGCATGGTATAGATCTGGCGTTTCAGGAAGATCGGCAGGAAGAAAGCCGCCGTGATGATCAGCACCAGCGCTGCTTGCCACTCATAAGCCGCGATGGCGAGACCCACGACAAAGCCTTGCCCTGACTGGCCGATAATCTGTTCGGCTGAGATATTGGCAGCGATCAGTGAGGCGCCAATAGCCCACCATGGCAGCGCCTTACCAGCGAGAAAATAGTCTTCCGTGTTCTTGTGTTCGCCCGCAGGTTCGCGGGACACAAAGATAGCGATGGCGAACAGCGCGATGGCATACAGCCCCACGATCACCAGATCGATGGTGTCCAATGACATGATAAGGTTTCCTCCCCGGACAGATTCAATTTGTCCTTGAGACAGCACTAGGCGAACCGTGACAGCGGTGTCAACTTACCTCTTGCGCGAAACGCATCACACCTTGAAAAATTCAGGGGTTACTCCTCGTCGGAGAGCTCGGATTGGAAGGGTCCGAACTGCGCCAGCGTTTCGGGATCTTGAGCGAAAATCTCCTGCACCTGTTGCAAATCGAGTGCGGCCTGTTCGCGTTGCCCCAGCACCAGTCTGGCACGGATCAGACGGGCCCATCCCTCCGGGTCTTCGGGATTTTGCTCCAGCCGTACGGCCAGTCCCTCGACCATGGATTCGATCATCGCCGCCTGCTCGTCCGGCGTCATCGCCTGGATGCGTTCAGCCGCCTCGGGATCTATCGCTGGCGCCGCAGCGCGATCGCGCAACACTTCGAGCAAACGGTCACGTTCGGAAATGATCTGCTGATTGCCGTTGGAGAGCGAGATCGCGCGCTCATAGGCGCTTATGGCTCCATCAACATTCCCAAGCCGCAAATAGGATCGCGCCAGCAGGACAAATCCATCTGCCGGTGGATTAGGGTCACTTTCCAAACGGTTTCGCAGCTCAACGACCAATCCGTCGAGCGACTGGGGCAAGTCGGCGATTTGCGCGGCTTGATACTCAGCCACTGTGATGCGCTTATATTCAGGGCTGCCAATGCGGACATACACGCTCGCCACGCCGAGAATGAGGAATGCCGGAACCAGAAAGACTGCGGCAGTGCGGAGATTTCGAACCGGGTGTTGCGTTTCAGCCTCGTTGAGTATCTCGAGGATGCGCCGATCCAACGCGTCACGTGCCTGGGCCGCAGCAAGGTCGGTAAGTCGACCTTCGGCTTCGTCGAGATCGATGGCGGAGCGCTGCGCTCGCGCTTCAGCGATACGGTCTCGGTCGGGTCCGGTCGAATTGGAAAAGAAGGGCTGCAAGAGATAGGCAGCGACGATTCCCGCCAGCAGAAGCAGAATAAGCCAGATCATGTGTCGGTCTCGGCCTTCGCAAGGGCTGCGGCAACGCGGTCTCGGTCGGCTTCAGTCAGCGTGTCGTCTTCGGCTGGTTTCCCGGTTCGGCCTCTGAGAACGAACCAGATTCCCCCGACCAGAACCAAGGCAAGCGGCGCTAGCCAGAGAAGGAAAGTGTTCAGCTGCAGCGGCGGGCTCATCAGGACATAATCACCATAGCGGTACCGCAGATAATCGCGCACTTCCTCATCGGAATCGCCTGCCACCACGCGTTTGCGAACCAATCTGCGCATATCCTGAGCCAGCGGCGCATTTGAATCGTAGATGGATTGGTTTTGACACACGACACAGCGCAGCGTTTTCGAGACGGCTTCAGTTCGGGCGGCGATCTGATCTGGATCGGATAGCACGATATTTTCGACACCCGTATCGACCACCGCATCCGATTCGACCCGCACAGGTGCAGGCGTTGTCAGCTCTTCGGCTGCCAAAGCGTCAAGGACCGGCCGGATGGTCTCTCGCCAGACATCCGATGTGATCGGGCCTATTCGCTTGAAGCGAATGCGCCCTGTTCGATCGAGAATGAAAGTCTCTGGCGCGCCGGTCACGCCCATCTCGATCGCGAGGTCGCTCTCACCATCAAAAACAATCGTTTCATACGGGTCGCCATGACGCTGCAGCCAGTTGATCGCGTCTTCGCGGTCATCGCGCCAGTTCACACCAACGATTCGAACCGTGCCATCCTGATTGAGCTGCATCAGCGTTGGATGCTCCTGCAAGCACGCAACGCACCAGGATCCGAATACATTGACCAATGCAGGCTCGCCGACCAGGTCAGCGTCGGTCACGCGCTGGGTTTCATCGTATAGCTCTGTCAGTTCAAACGCCGGCATGTCGCGATTGATCATCTCGGTCGGGATGAGGCTCGGATCGCGAGTCAGGCCGATCCCGAGAAATATAACGAGCACCACGAAAGCACCGGCGGGAATGAATCGCGACCAGGTCATCGCCTACTCCGCCGGAACCGCTCGAGGAACGGGCGCTTTCCGGTTGGCATAAGCGTGCCGACGGTCGGCCACCGCGATCAGCCCCCCAAACGCCATCATCAGGGCGCCTATCCAGATCCAAATCACCATCGGATGATAATAGACGCTGACCACCCAGCCATCCTCCAGATTGCCGTCGCCCTTGGCGGCATAGAGAATTCGAGTTGCGCCAACTTCCATTGCTCCTTCGGTCGTGTTGTTGCGCTCAACCGGATACATTCGCTGCTCGGGGCTGAGCACGCCAATGCGGCGACCGTTCCGCTCGATCACAACCTGACCTGTTTCCGAGATATAGTTCGGCCCCTGCGCGCGGCGGACGTCTTCCAGACGGAATTCGTACCCAGCGACCGAGACGCTCTCGCCAAGTTTCAGACGGTCGACCTGTTCATCCGCCCACACGCCCATTGAAACCACACCTATGGTGGTCAGCGCTAGGCCGATATGGGCCAGGGCAAAACCGTGCGCTGCGCCGGGCAGAAGCGCAAATCGCTTGAGCAGGTTGCCAGCATTGGAATTGCCGCCGCCGATCCGCAGCTTGCGCGCATAGTTAAACACCGAACCAGCGAGCAACCAGACGGCAAGTGCAATTCCGAGCCCGCCGAGCACGGAGTTTCCGAACACCGCGACAGCGAGCCATGTTGGAATCGCGAGGCTCAGCATGATCAGCAGCGCCTTTTTTATCCGGCGCCAGCTATCGGCGCGCCATTTCATCAAAGGCGCAACTGCCATGAAGATGATCAGCACCGCCATGATCGGGCCAAACGTCCGCTCAAAATATGGCGGCCCAACGGTGATCTTGTCCCCGGTCATCGCGTCGATCACCAGGGGGTAGAACGTCCCCAGGAACACGGTCGCAGTGGAAACCACCAATAAGACATTGTTCAGAACGAGCCCGCTCTCACGGCTTTCGAGCTCGAAACCGGCGCCATGTGCAATCCGGCCGGACCGCAATGCATACAGGAACAAGGCCCCACCGGTCGCGAGGATCAGCAGCGCCAGAATGAAGATGCCCCGCCCCGGGTCGACCGCGAAGGCGTGCACGCTAGTCAATACGCCGGACCTTACGATGAACGTGCCCACCAGGCTGAGCGAGAAGGTCGTGATCGCCAGCAGAAGCGTCCAGCGCATGAAACTGCCACGGGCCTGCGCCACGAGGGTTGAGTGCACCAGCGCCGTCCCGGCGAGCCAGGGCATGAAGCTGACATTCTCCACCGGGTCCCAGAACCACCAACCGCCCCAACCGAGTTCATAATAGGCCCAGACGCTGCCGAGCACGATCCCGATGGTCAGAAAACTCCAGGCCAGCAACACCCACGGCCGGACCCAGCGCGCCCACATCGCGTCGACCCGCCCTTCGATCAGCGCAGCCACAGCAAATGAGAACGCCACCGAAAAACCGACATAGCCAAGATACAGAAATGGCGGATGGATCGCGAGGCCCGGGTCCTGGAGCAAAGGATTTAACCCAACCCCATTGTCCGGGATGGGCGACATGCGCGTGAACGGATTTGAGCTGAAGATCAGAAAGGCGAGGAAGCCCGTCGTCGTCAGCCCCTGGACACCGATGGCACGGGCGCGCAGTCCCGCTGGCAGCGTCTTGCCAAACCAGACCATCGCTGCGCCGAACAGCGCCATGATCATCACCCAGAGCAGCATGGAGCCTTCATGATTGCCCCAGGTCCCGCTGAACTTGTAGATCATCGGCTTGCTTGTGTGGGAGTTGGCCGTGACCAGCTGAACACTGAAATCAGAGACCATGAAGGCGTATGCGAGCAACCCAAAGGCGAGCACACAAAGCAAAGCCTGCGCTATCGCGCTCCGATCCGCGAACACCATAGCCCGGCGATCGCCGATATGCGCGCCGTGCAATCCCATCCATGCCTGAAGCGCACTTATGAAAAGCGCGAGGATGAGGGCGATTTGACCAATCTCAGCGAGCATTGTCTTCCGTGAACAAAAAGGCGGGCCGCCATGGTCCGCCTCTCTGCGATCTATATGTCAGACCCGACGCTACAAACCAATGCTTCGTCTGGCCGCAGGCGAACCCTATTCCGCCGCAACTTTCGCTGCTTGTTCGCTTAGAATATGGAGCGGTGGTTCGCTTGCCCAATCAGCGATCTGTTCCAGATCATAGTGACGACAAGCTTCCATCAGCATACGCACTTCCGTCCACATATCTCCGTCTACAATCGGCATGAACAGGTCTGCAATATTGTCGATGCCGAGATACGTACGAACGCCCGCATTCTTGAGCTTCACGAATGGGCCGATGGAGTTGTGGAGCGGCCCCTGCATTGGCAGCTGTTTCATGGAGAGCGCCGCGGATGGACAGATTACGATGCCGACATCTGCTTCCTTGCAGAGCGCGACGATGCGGTCCTGCTCGCTTTCATCCTTGGCCGAAACCGAGATTGAGTGAATGCCATAGACCCGGCCCTGCATGCCATGCTCGATCGTCTTGAGGCAGAGGAGCTCCGTTTCATGCTGGAAGGGGTTGTTCTCCTGGTCGACATGGACCTCAACCATCTTGTTGAGCTCCTTGGCCGTCTCCATGACGATGTCGAGGTGTTTTTCTTCTTGCGGTCGGTCGCGTGAAGGCAGTCCGCCGCAGAAATCAGCGAGCTTGCACGCTTCGATATATTGCTCGCGAGACGATTCATCCAGGACACCCTCGAGCGGCTGCACACCAATCTCGAACCGGATTTTGTCTTTGAACCGCTCCTTGACCTCAACCGCGGCGTGGATCGGCTTGAGGCCGATAATGCTGTCAGCATCCACCATGGTCCGGCAATATTGCGAGCCCTGATCAACGACAGTCTGCAAAGCGCGAGAGATCCGCTCAACCAGGTCTTCATGCGTGTAGTTTTCTTTGAGGTGGCGATAGAGTTCCCACTTCTTCTCCATGTCGGCAAAGCCGAGCGCCAGGTTTTCCGGCGAAATCAGGTAGGCTTTGTCGAAATGCCCGTGATGGTTCGACCACCCGCCGCGCTGACGAACGAGTTCGAGGAAGCGTTGGCGCAAGTCCCAAGGCCGGTCATCGCTGCGGATCGCGTAGGAATATGTGCCTTTTTCGAGATCGGAGAGGACCAGTTCGATCGTTTCCTTGGCGACGGCGCGATCGGTATAGAGCGGAATGCCGTGCTTTACCGAAAGGGACCGGATGCTGGCTGCATCAGAGGCTTCGTCATATGTGGAGTCGCCGGTGAGGATGTTGACGACGAAATCGACTTTACCGTCCTGGATGAGCGTTTTGATGTTCGGCTCTTCGTCACTTGAGATCTTGCGAGCAGCAATCGACTCGACGCCATTCTCGGCCAAAAATCTGTGGGTGCCTGGGGTCGCGTATAGTCCCACCCCGACCTCTGCCATTTTCCGACAGGCATCGAGCAGAAATTCTTTATCTTCCATCGCCCCTGCGCTGATCAGAAGAGACCGTTGCTGCCCCTTGGCCAGCATTTTCAGGTTGAACCCGATCAGGTCGATTTTTGAGTGAGTGTCCAGCGCAGCCATGGTTGATCCTCTCTATGTGCCGTGTTCGCCACTGCAGCCGAGCGGT
>JANSXJ010000578.1 GCA_024743015.1 Hyphomonas sp.
AGAAGGCGCCCGCGGCCCGGATCGAGGCGGAAGTAAAGCTGAAGTCAGGCGAGATCAAGCGCCAGCTTCGGCGGCTTGAGTTTCGCGACGATCTGTTTGTGGTGTCAGGCGAGCTGGACCAGTACCAGGGCTTCACAATCAGCCAGATCGATGCGGTCCACGATTCAGTCGAGTTCACCAACGGCGTGGTGCTCAATGCTGGCGAGGCCACGGGCGATGTCTCCGAGCGCGACATCCGCCGCATCCAGATTCGCGAGACGATCAAGGCGCATCTGGATAAGGAAAAACAGCTTTTCGCGCAGGACATCAAGGTCCTGTCACTGTTCTTTATCGACGAGGTAGCAAAATACCGCGACTACGAACAGGCCGACGAAAAGGGTGAGTACGCCCGGGTCTTTGAGGAAGAGTATGCGGTTCTAAAGGATGAGTATCTGTCGGAACTGGCGATCGATAACGAATCGTACCGGAAATACTTGGCCGGAATTGAGCCGGCCAAGACCCATAACGGTTATTTCTCGATCGACAAGAAGACCAACCGGCTCAAGGACCCGAAAGTTGGAACCCGTTCGATCGAGTCTGACGATGTCGATGCCTATGACCTGATCTTGAAGGACAAGGAAAGCCTACTAGCCCTCCACGATCCGAAGGATTCCACTGAAGTTCGTGCCAAGCGGATGGTGCGTTTCATCTTTTCGCATTCGGCCCTCCGCGAGGGATGGGACAATCCCAATGTTTTTGTGATGTGCATGCTGAAGCACAGCGACAACACCATTTCCCGGCGTCAGGAGGTGGGGCGGGGACTGCGCCTGAGCGTCGATCAGCACGGTGACCGTATGGATCATCCGGCAGTGGTGCATGACATCAACGTGCTGACGGTGGTGGCAAGCGAAAGCTACAAGGATTTTGTCGGTGGCTTGCAAAAGGAGATTTCGGAAACCCTGTCGTCACGCCCACGCCAGGCGACCGAAGCCTATTTCACGGGCAAGACGATCACCTCAGACCAGGGCACGTTCGAAGTCACCGCTGCGATGGCGAAGCAGATTTATCGCTATCTGGTGAAGAACGACTATACCGACGATACCGACCAGATTGCCGATGCCTACCATGAAGCCAAGGCCACTGGCACGCTGGCGGCGCTTCCCGACGAGCTGCAGCCCTACGCTGAGCAGATCTTCCAATTGATCGACAGTGTCTTCAGCGATGCACAACTGCCAAAGGTGGACGATGGCCGCAAACCCAAAACCAATCCGCTCAATGCGAACTTCGAGAAGAAAGAGTTCCAGGCGCTTTGGGCCAGGATCAACCGCAAGGCGGTGTACCGTGTCGAGTTTGATTCACCGGAACTGATCAGGAAGTGCGTCAATGCACTGGACGAGAATCTGCGCGTGACGCCGTTGCAGTACACCGTACACGCCGGCATCCAGCAGGATGCCCTGACCGATGAACAGCTTCGTCGCGGTGATGGGTTCGCGGTGAAGGAGACGACCACGGAGTACGGCGATTCAATCCATTCCGTCGTGAGGTACGACCTGATTGGTAAGGTCGCGGAGAACGCCCAGCTCACGCGAGCCACCACGGCGGCGAT
>JANSXJ010000039.1 GCA_024743015.1 Hyphomonas sp.
ATGACCCACAATATCGGCAAGCGATGGATCGATGAGGGCAAGCGAGGGAACGTCATCTCCATCCTGACGACCTGGATCTGGAACGGCGGACCGTTTGTCGTTCCGTCCGCAATGTCGAAGTCAGCCGTCAATACGATGACCCAGTCCCTCGCGGTTGAGTGGGGCCGGTATGGGCTGAGGTTTAACGCCATAGCGCCTGGTCCGTTTCCGACTGAAGGTATGACGAAGCGTCTCGCACCGCAGGCTGAAACGACTGAGGATATGGACCGTGATGGTCGAAATCCGATGGGCCGGATCGGTAAGATGCATGAGCTCGTGAACCTCGCTGTCTTCCTAATGGGGCCAGGCGCGGAATATGTGAACGGCCAGACCATCGCCATTGACGGGGCGGCTTATAACGCGACAGGTGGAAACTTCTCAGGCCTCGCACAATGGGGCGACGCCGAGTGGCAGGCCGCGCGCGACGCGATTGAGGCCACCAATGCTAAAGACAAAGCCAAGCGCACGGTTTAAGCGCCGTTCAGATAATCAATTTGGAGAAAGACGATGACGGATCGGTTTGATCTAACCGGGCGGATTGCGCTTGTGACAGGCGCATCCAGCGGGCTTGGAAAACACTTTGCGAGTGTCCTGGCTGAAGCTGGCGCCAAAGTGGTGCTCGCGGCGCGCCGGATGGAGCGGCTCGAAGCATTGGCCGGAGAGATTGAAGCCAAAGGCGGTGAAGCACTCGCCGTGTCCATGGACGTCACAAAAGCAGACACGATACAGGCCGCGCTTGAGGCGACTGTCGAACGATTTGGCGGCCCTGCAGACGTCATCGTCAATAATTCAGGCCTCAGCCGCGAGGGCTTTTTTACCAATATGGAAGAAGACGATTTCGATTTGGTCATGGATACCAACACCAAAGGGGTCTGGCTCGTCGCGCGGACATTTGCCGGGGCGCTTGTCAAAGCAGGGAAACCGGGCAGCATGATCAATATCGCCTCTGTCGCGGGTCGGCGCGTGGGGTATACGATGACGGCTTATTGCGCCTCGAAAGCCGCGTGCGAACACATGACCCGAAATATGGCGATCGAGATGGCGCGCTACGGTGTCCGGGTGAACGCGATCGCCCCTGGCTATTTCGAGACCGAGATCAATGATGAATTCCTCAACTCAGACGAGGGCGAAAAGATGCGCAAACGCATTCCGATGCGCCGGTTTGGGGAGCATGAGGAATTGTCCGGACCCTTACTGCTTCTAGCGTCAGATGCGGGCAGCTTCATGACGGGCAGCACAATCGTGGTCGACGGAGGCCATATGTGGAATTCGCTCTAGCGAATCAGCGCCCGAATTTCGTCACAGCATCTTAAGATCGCATTAGCCGTTCTGAGATTAGATCGTCCTTTGTAGAGGAGACGATCCATGGCGGCGAAGCGTAAACCCGAACTGCACTATACCGGTGACGCAAAAATGAAGGCGGCTGCGCTGAAAACGAGCGCCAAAGTGAAGCCTGTACAGCCAGACGAAGACGCAGCACCGGTCCCGTCACCAGCAAAGCAGCTGCAGGACCAGCTGGAAGCGCATTACCAGCCGCTCAGCCAGCGTATGTCCGTTATACTGGTCTCGCTTCTTGTAGGATTTGCGTTTATCGGCGGTTGGCTTGGCGGAACCGGTGGTGGGCTCGTCTGAAACAGCGATGGTTTTTGGCACAAATCTCGCTAGACAAGCCACCAAACGATTTCGGAGCTTCAGATCATGACAATTCGCAAAGCCGTGCTGCCCGTCGCTGGATTTGGGACGCGCGTTCTGCCCGCCACAAAGGCCATTCCAAAAGAGATGCTACCGGTTGTCGACCGACCCGCACTGCAATACGTCGTCGATGAAGCCATCGAAGCCGGCATCGAGCATATCGTATTCGTGACCGGACGCGGCAAGGGTGCCATCGAAGACTATTTCGACTTGTCATTCGAGCTTGAGACCAACCTGCGCGGCAAGGCCAGCAAAGCTGATATCCTAGCCGAAGTGGAAAAGACCCGTCTGCCTGCAGGCGGCGCGAGCTTTACGCGTCAGCAGGAGGCCCTCGGTCTTGGTCATGCGATCTGGTGTGCTCGCGACATTATCGGCGATGAGCCGTTCGCGATTCTCCTGCCGGATGTGATTGTGAAGGCGAAGCAGTCCTGCCTCTCTCAAATGGTTGATGCTTACAACAAGGTTGGCGGCAATATCATCGCCGTGGACCCTGTACCGGAAGAGCGTGTTTCATCCTATGGCGTCATTTCGCCAAAGGGCGAGCGCGATGGCCGTCTGATCGAAATGAGTGGCATGGTTGAAAAACCACCGCGCGAAGAAGCTCCCTCCAATCTTGCGATTACGGGCCGCTACATACTGCAGCCTGAAATCTTTGGTCTGCTTTCCGATCAAGGCGCGGGCGCCGGCGGCGAAATCCAGCTCACGGATTCGATGGCGAGACTGATGGAGATGCAGAGCTTCTTCGCGTATGAATTTGAAGGCGCGCCTTATGATTGTGGCTCCAAGCTCGGCTATTTTGAGGCCGTTCTGGCGCACGCCCTGGATCATCCGGAAATCGCGGATGGCGCTCGTGATCTGATCGCCAAGCTGTAAGTTGACCCTGTTGGATACCTAAGGTAGCGCCAGCATATGAAGGTCAAACTACCGTCAGTTCGTGATGTCTTGGCCGCTCGCAAGCGGATCCGTGACCATGTCGAAACCACGCCGCTTCTAACCTCGTCGGTGATCGATAATATCGCGGGTGCGAAAGTTCTGATCAAAGCTGAGTGCTTGCAACAGACCGGAAGCTTCAAGCTCCGCGGCGCAACCAATCGACTGCTTCAAATCCCCAAGAAAAAGCGGGACGGCGGCGTTGTTGCGTTCTCGTCGGGCAATCACGCACAAGGGGTAGCCCGGGCGGCGAAGCGTCTGGGCATGCCGGCACTGATCGTAATGCCCTCCGATGCGCCTTCAGTGAAAACCGAAGGGGTTGAAGCGGATGGTGCTGAAGTTCGCCTGTATGACCGCAATGCTGAGAACCGCGAGGAGATCGCAGCGAGCATCGCTAACGAGCGTGGAGCGGTGCTGGTCCCGAGTTTCGATGATCCGATGATCATCGCCGGACAGGGCACGCTTGGGCTGGAATTTGCCGAGCAGGTGAAATGTCGCGGCGAAGAACTGGACCACCTGATCTGCTGCACAGGCGGAGGCGGTCTGATCAGCGGTATCGCGTTGGCGCTTTCCAAGGTGAGCCCGGAAACGCAAATCTGGACTGCGGAACCTGAAGGCCATGAGGATTGGAAACGCTCGCTGGAGCAAGGGACGATCGTATCCAACCAGCCTGGAACGCGTTCCAGGTGCGACGCGATCCTGACGCCTCAACCTGGTGATTTGACCTGGGCTATTGGCTCCAAATTGCTGGCGGGTGGCTGCGCCATTTCGGATCAGCACGTTTTCGAAGCGATGCGGATCGCCTTTCGCCAATTGCGCATTGTGGTTGAACCTGGCGGCGCTGCGGCGCTTGCGGCGGCGATGTTCCGGCTTCCCGAAGCGGCAAAAGGAAAAACCGTGGGGGTCGTCCTCACGGGTGGCAATGTCGATCCACGTTTCTTCGCGGACGTGCTGAACCGAACGGCCTAGTTTTCCTTCATCAGACGCGCTTTTTGGCGCTGCCAATCACGGTTGGCCGACGTCTCGCGCTTGTCATGCGCTTTCTTGCCGGTCGCGACTCCAATGAGCAGTTTAGCGATTCCGCGCTCGTTGAAATAGAGCTTCAGAGGCACGATGGTTCGTCCTGCGCGCTCCACCGCTTGAGCGAGTTTCCCTCGCTCGCGTTTCGATACGAGGAGCTTTCGCTTGCGGCGCGGTTCGTGATTGAACCTGTTGGCCCCTTCATAAGTTGGGATGTCCGAATTGATCAGCCAGAGTTCGCCTTCTTCGAGGGATGCATAGCTTTCGGCGATATTGGCTTTTCCGTTACGCAGCGACTTCACCTCGCTGCCGGTCAGCATCATACCTGCCTCGAGTGTGTCTTCGACGGCGTAGTCGAACCGGGCGCGACGATTCTCCGCGACCAAGCCGTCGGAGCGGCCTTTGGTTTGGGATTTCTTTGCCATGGGACTAGTCCAGCCCAGCTGCGGACAGTGCTTCGTCGATCCGAACGCGCGTCTCCGCGTCTGGCATCACAATAGGTAAGCGAACCTCGTCGGAGCACACGCCCATCTTTGACAGCACATGTTTTGCTGGACCTGGCGATGGCGAAAAGAACATGGCACGATGGATATGGATCAGTCGCTGATCGAGCTCCTGCGCCTTGGCGAGGTCACCCGCATCAAAGGCGGCATGCATTTTAGCGCACAATTCCGGTGCGACATTGGCCGTCACTGAAATGCAGCCTGCGCCGCCCATGCCGCGGTGACCAAGGCTGGACGGATCTTCGCCGGATAGTTGAGTGAACTGTTCGCCCGCAGTCAGCGCTGTTTGCATGGAGACGCGGCCAAGATCGTTACTCGCATCCTTGATTCCGATGATATTGGGCAGCTTCGCCAATCGCCCGACAGTTTCCGGCAGCAGGTCAGACGCTGTGCGTGACGGCACATTGTACATGACGATCGGCATTGAAACTGCATCATTCACCGCTCTGAAATGAGCCTCCAGTCCCGCCTGGTCCGGTTTGTTGTAATAGGGGCAGATGACCAGTGCAGCATCGGCACCGACCCGCTTGGCATGCTCGGTCAATTCAATGGCTTCCTGGGTCGAGTTTGATCCGGCCCCCGCAATCACAGGGACACGCCCGGCCGCGACCTGGATGCACAGTTCGACGACTTCCCGATGTTCATCATGTGAGAGCGTCGCGGATTCTCCCGTGGTGCCGCACGGCACCAGCGCCGCAGACCCGCCGGCGATCTGCCGTTCTATCAGGTTTGCAAACGCATCGCGGTCAATGGCCCCGTTCTTGAATGGGGTTATCAACGCAGGAATAGAACCATGAAACATCTGTCAGATACACACTTTTGGTTGAACCGGACCGCAAAAGGACCGAGTTTGGTCATATAGGGCCTATAAACCGGAATCAGAATGTATCAACGACAAGGTCGCTAGGGAATCAGTCAAAGCATATGCGAAATCGACTTATCAGCCTGATTTTTTCATCTTTCACCGCCAGCTTGGTGATCAGCCAAGTGAGTGCCGCGCAAGTTGCGACCTCGCCAAGCCTCAAGCCGCAACTGGTTGCAGCCTCGGACGTTATCTCAACGCGTGACGCGGGATTGCTGCGTCTGGGCTTGCAGGCCGTAGATCGGGCCGACTGGTTCGAAGTACGGCAAGCTGAGTCTCAGCTTCGCGATTCTACGGCAAAGGATATTCTGACCTGGTATCGCGCCCGCCGCGACTGGCGCATGTCATTCGACGAAATGGACCGGGCGCTGACCCGGCTCGCGGGTTGGCCCGAAATCACCGAGATTCGCTCTCGCGCCGAAGAGGTCATGGAGCTGTCGTCGCTTGATGCTCGTGCCCGCGTGGAATGGTTTGAGAACCATGGCGGTGCGCGGAGTGGAGCGGGACACATCATCAATGCACGTGCGCTTGAAGCGCTTGGCCGCGATGACGAGGCCATGGTCGAGGTCCGCAAGGCCTGGCATGGACGTACGCTATCGAAAGAAGTCAGCCAAAAGACTTATGCGCGCTACAAAAACAAATTGACCCAGGACGATCACCGCAAGCGTGTCGATTTCCTGCTCTGGACGCGGCAAACCACAGCCGCCGAGCGCATGAAATCTCTTCTGACGCCGGATTGGCGCGCTTTGCTGGATGCACGCTCAAAGCTGATCCGCCGCGCTCGTGGAGTCGACGCGGCTGTTGATTCAGTTTCGTCGGAGCTACAATCCCATCCGGGTTTGATGTTTGATCGCGCAGAATGGCGTCGTCGAGCAAGACTGAAAGACCGGGTCACGCCTTTGCTACGCCAGATTGATGGTAACGCCGTTCCACCAGCGGGTCGCAGCCGGCTCTGGAAAGCCCGTCATCCGCAGGTCCGTGTCGCGCTAAAAGAGTCGGACTGGCAGCTTGCCTATGAATTGTCCGCTCCGCACGGGATGAGCTCAGGACGCGATTTCGCCGAAGCGGAATGGACCGCGGGTTGGATCGCGCTCCGCCATCTGGACAATCCAGAACGCGCTTTGCAGCACTTTGAGTCTTTGGAGAAGGGCGTTTCCACTCCGATCAGCCTGTCGCGTGCCCATTACTGGAAAGGCCGCACACTTGAGGCGATGAATTTGGAAGAAGAAGCGCAGGCGGCTTATGCCGAGGCTGCACAATACCGATTCTCTTATTACGGTCAGCTCGCCGCTGAAAAAGCGATGCAGGGCACGATCGATCTCGCCGCGACGGTCACGATCACGGATGAAGACCGTGCAAACTTCCAATCGCGGTCGCTGGTTAAAGCGATGCGCTTGTTTGCTGAGAATGGCTGGGACGCGTCGTTCCGTAAGTTTGCCTATCATTTGGATGATCAGTTGAACCGCTCGCAGGACTTTGAGCTGCTCGCGGAGCTTGGCCGAGAATATCATTATGCCGATATCGGTGTGCGCGGTGCGAAAGCCGGGCTCGCTAAAGGCGTCGTCGCGCCGGATGCAGCTTACCCGGTCGTAGAATATCCATTGCTGCGCGAACCGCAGGTTGAGCGCTCACTGATGCTGGCCCTTTCGCGTCAAGAAAGCGAGATGAACCCGGCCGCGATCAGTCACGCCAATGCGCGCGGACTGATGCAGTTCATCCCTCGCACCGCGCGCCTGGAAGCGCGGCGGCAAGGGCTGCCTTACCGTACGAGCTGGCTGACCGATGATCCAGGCTACAACATGACCCTGGGCGGCGCGCATCTCGATACGCTGCTGCGCCAGTTCAATGGCAGCTACATCATGACCGCCGCCGCCTACAATGCTGGCGCCTCGCGTCCGCAACGCTGGATAGGTGAATACGGTGATCCACGCGCCGGGGAGGTTGACCCGGTCGATTGGGTTGAATTCATTCCGTTCAGTGAGACCCGCAATTATGTTCAGCGAGTGCTCGAGAATACCCAAGTCTACCGTAACCGCCTGAGCGGTGAGCCAGAGGATATTCGACTGTCGGATGATCTGCAGCGCGGACGCTTCGGGAACAACTAGTCTTTCACCGATCGTGACCGAAGATACCTGCGCAGGCAGGTCTCCATAGACGTAAATTCATTCATGCCTTGGCAGCACCTGTCATCGCTGGACACCTGCCTGTGCAGGTGTCGTCGGATTTGGTCCAGACATGCGTTTAAGCATTTGCTGCTTTGCGCGTGGTGGCGGCTTTTTTCTTCGCAGCAGGCTTCTTCGCAGCCACTTTTTTTGCAGGCGCTTTTGCATTTGGTTTAGCCCCGCGGGTCCGCTCCTTCTGCCGTTTCAGTGTTTGCGCGAGGAATTTTCCGGTCCAGCTTTTCTTGACCTTCGCTACGTCTTCCGGTGTGCCTACGGCGACGATATGACCGCCGCCATCACCACCTTCAGGGCCGAGGTCGATGATGTGATCGGCTGTCTTGATGACGTCGAGATTGTGTTCGATCACCAGGACCGTATTGCCTGTATCGACCAGTTCATGAAGCACTTCGAGCAGTTTGCGAACATCCTCGAAATGAAGCCCTGTCGTGGGTTCGTCGAGTATGTAGAGCGTTTTACCCGTCGCGCGCTTTGAGAGCTCCTTGGCAAGTTTTACCCGTTGCGCCTCACCTCCTGAGAGCGTCGTCGCCTGTTGCCCAACTTTGATATAGGTCAGCCCGACGCGGTTGAGCGTCTCCATCTTGGTTCGGATCGCGGGCACAGCGGAGAAGAATTTCTCTGCCTCTTCGACGGTCATATCGAGGACGTCGGCAATGGATTTGCCTTTGTACAGCACTTCCAATGTCTCGCGATTGTAGCGCTTCCCGTCACACGTCTCGCACGTCACGTAGACGTCCGGCAGGAAGTGCATCTCGATCTTGATGACGCCGTCGCCCTGGCAGGCTTCGCAGCGTCCGCCTTTAACATTGAACGAAAACCGGCCGGGTTTGTATCCGCGCTGCTTGGATTCCGGCAATCCCGCGAACCAATCACGGATCGGACCGAAGGCACCTGTATAGGTTGCTGGATTGGAGCGTGGAGTCCGTCCGATCGGGCTCTGGTCAATGTCGATGACTTTGTCGAGATGATGCAGACCTTCAATGCCTTCGTACGGGGCGGGAGCCTTGCTGGCCTTGTTCAGCTTGCGTGCGAGCGCCTTGTACAGCGTCTCGATAATCAGCGTGGACAATCCGCCGCCCGAGACACCGGTGACCGCCGTGAACGTTCCGAGCGGGATCGTCGCGGACACGTTCTGCAAATTGTTTCCGGTCGCGCCCTTAATGGTGAGGTCGCGGGCTTTCTTGTTCTTGCGACGAACTTTGGGAATTGCGATCTCCTCGCGGCCCGAAAGGTAGGCGCCGGTGAGCGAGTTCTCGTCCGCGATGACTTCTTCCGCAGTGCCCTGGCTGACAATCTGACCGCCATGTACGCCTGCGCGCGGTCCCATGTCGATGACATGATCGGCTGTCAGGATAGCATCCTCATCATGCTCAACCACGATGACCGAATTTCCGAGATCGCGCAGACGTTTCAGTGTTTCCAGCAAGCGTTCATTGTCGCGCTGATGCAGACCGATGCTGGGTTCATCGAGCACATAGAGCACCCCGGTGAGCCCAGATCCGATCTGGCTGGCGAGGCGAATGCGCTGGCTCTCGCCGCCCGAGAGGGTGCCTGAGGAGCGCGACATGGAGAGATAGTCGAGGCCGACCGCATTCAGGAAGATCAGGCGATCATTGATCTCTTTCAAAATGCGACCGGCAATCTCCTGAGCCTGCGGTGTGAGCGTATCATTGACCTTGGCGAACCATTCGCCAGCCTCGCGGATCGAGAAGCCGGAGGCGTCAGAAATATCAAGTTCGGCAATCCGCACTGCCAGAGCTTCCGGACGGAGGCGCTTGCCGAGGCATTTTGGGCAGGCGGCGGCAGATTGGAATTTGGCAATCTCATCTCGTGCCCACTGGCTTTCCGTCTCGCGGAACCGGCGGTCGAGATTCGGAATCACCCCTTCGAAAGTCTTGGTCACCTCATAGCGGCGCAAGCCATCATCATAGACAAACTCGATTTCTTCATCCCCGGTCCCGTTCAGGATCACGTCCTGAACTTTTTCAGACAGTTTGTTCCACGGGGTCTTCAGATCAAACTCATAATGATCAGCCAGAGCCTGAAGTGTTTGGGTCTGGTAAGGAGAGGCCTGTTTCGCCCACGGCGCAATGGCGCCCGTCATCAGATCGAGATCCTTGTCCGGAACGACAAGACTCGGATCGATCTTCAATTGCTGGCCTAGACCATCGCAGGTTGGACACGCCCCAAACGGATTGTTGAACGAAAACAGGCGCGGCTCGATCTCTGGAATGGTGAATCCAGAAACAGGACAGGCAAAATTTGCGCTGTAGGTGATCCGCTTCGGTTCGGTTTCGCCCTCTTCGAGGTCTGCATACTCGGCAATCGCGATCCCGTTTGCGAGCGGCAGGGCGGTTTCGAAGCTTTCAGCCAGGCGCTGCTCCATCCCCTCGCGCACGACGATCCTATCCACAACGACATCAATGTCGTGCTTATACTTCTTGTCCAGCGTTGGAGGTGTTTCAAGGTCGTAGAATTCGCCATCCACTTTCACGCGCTGAAACCCATTCTTGAGCAGTTCGGCAAATTCCTTGCGATACTCACCTTTTCGTCCGCGGATCATCGGCGCGAGAAGGTAGAGCCGGGTGCCTTCAGGGAGGGCCATCGTACGATCGACCATCTGGCTGATCGTCATGCTCTCGATGGGCAGTCCGGTCGCCGGAGAATAGGGGATGCCCACGCGCGCCCAGAGCAGGCGCATATAGTCATAAATCTCTGTGACCGTCCCGACCGTCGACCGCGGATTGCGGCTGGTGGTCTTCTGTTCGATCGAAATCGCCGGAGACAAGCCTTCAATGCTCTCCACATCCGGTTTCTGCATCAGTTCCAGGAACTGACGCGCATAAGCGCTGAGGCTCTCAACATAGCGGCGCTGACCTTCTGCGTAGATTGTGTCGAAGGCGAGTGAGGACTTTCCGGACCCAGACAGACCAGTCACGACCACCAATTGATTGCGCGGAATATCAACGTCCACGCCTTTCAGATTGTGTTCCTTGGCGCCGCGGACGCGAATGAAGGGAGATTCTAGGGAGGGCATGCGAATAGCAACCTGATCGTTTCTGGTTTTTCAAGACGTGATGTGTGTCGCGAGTCCGATTTGGCGACAAGAACGTTTTGAGAACATTTTAAAGCTGGACGCAACTGTCGAGCAGGTTTTGTCCGTCGCTAGGCCTCCAAATAGCAGCGGACGCGGCGAATTCCATCAAATTTCACCGAATTCCTAGACCGGATATTGAGCGCGACCTGCTAATTCTCCCGTCAGTGGATGTCAGCCGTGGTTAATTCAAACGGCCCTGTTCTGAGTTTGAGGGCATAGAGCGTGACGCAAGAGATGCTGATAGCTGCGTTCGGAGCACTGAAGGGCTATCTTATCCCGTTCGTGATTTTTACGGGGCTGGGATTGGTCATCGCAGGCCGAGACGCTGTGCGTTGGTCTTCGGAGCTCCTCGCCAGTGTTCGCTCAAACATACTCTTGTCTCTCATCAATCCGCTGATCGCGCCGGCCATGATGATCGGCGTTGTCCTGACGAGACAGGGATATGACGCGTTGGGCCTCCCGCAGACCCCACTCGCTTTCTGGGATCAAGTACCGCTCTGGCTGACCATTATCGCCTGGCTGCTGACGATCGATTTTCTGGACTACTGGAACCACAGATTGCTGCATACGCGGGGGTTCTGGGACATCCACGCCGTCCATCATTCGGATGAGACGCTGAACTGGTCCACCAGCTCGCGCATGCATGTGCTGGAAGTCGTGGTCATGCAAATCAGCTATATCCTTCTGGCGAGCTGGATGAATATCCCGGCTGAAGGAGTGGGCGCGATTGCGGCGCTACGCGTGCTTCACAATAATTGGGTCCACACAAAGTATGACGTGCATCTCGGCCCCTTGGTGAAAGTGATCTCGACGCCTCGATTCCATCACTGGCACCATGCCGATGACAAAGCGGCCTATGACACGAATTTCGCCAATACATTCGCATTCTGGGATGTCCTGTTCGGAACCTATCGCGTGCCAGGCCCTTACAAGGGCGCTTTTGGCTTCGAGGGGACACCAGGAAACGATGTGTTGAAGCTCCTGATCTGGCCTTTCCTGAAATGGACCAAGCCGTTCATGAGGCGAGAACAGAAACAGAACATTCTATTGACTCCGTGATCCTTTGTGGATATCTGAAAACTCAGCGGGACATGGTCGATTCGCGGCTGTAGAGCGCTTTTGAGTTATCGGAAGCCAAGAACGGAGAACGGAAGATGGCAGGATCAGTAAACAAGGTTATTCTCGTCGGAAATGTCGGCCAGGACCCAGAAGTGAGACAGTTTCAGAACGGCGGACAAGTCTGTTCCTTCTCACTCGCGACCTCAGAAAACTGGAAAGACAAGAATACAGGCGAACGCCGGGAAAAGACCGAGTGGCACCGTATCTCGGTGTTCAACGAAGGCCTCATCCGCGTTGTTCAGAGCTACGTCAAGAAAGGCTCCAAGCTTTACATTGAAGGTCAGCTCGAGACCCGAAAATGGCAGGACCAGAACGGTCAGGACCGCTATTCGACGGAAGTCGTTCTGCGCGGCTTCGGCGCGACGTTGACCATGCTTGATAGCCGGAATAGTGGCGGCGACGGCGGGTATTCGCAGGACTCCGTTGCTTATGGCAATCAGGGGCAGGGTGGCGCACGCCAGATGGATGGCCCAGCCCAGAGTTTTAGCCAGGATTTCGACGACGAGATTCCGTTCTAGGCTGTACATAAAGGCCCGATTCATTGGGCTTAAGGCGCGTGTGGGGACACGAAAAGGCTCGCGTTCCCACGCGATTATTGTACACTTCGCGACATCAGAAGGGCAGCTTTAGGCTGCGTTTGAATGAGCGAATCCCATGACTAAGTTTTCAAACGGAACTGATGCAGAGACAGCGCGGCTCAAGAGTTCCTTCGACATGCTCGACGCCAACGGAAATGGATCGGTCACGCTGCAAGAGTATCAGATCGTGCGCCTGTAAATCGTCGGTGCGCTAAGGCGTGAAGATCTCTACCAACGGGGACGTTTGGTTGCCGCCCGCCGCGAGCGCTCCGCCAATCACGTAGATGCTGTCGCTGACCGCAACCGCGCCGAGACCGTGGCGCGGGTGCGGCATGTCCGGGATCGCGCTCCAGGCGTCGGCGCCTGGGTCATATGCCCAGCATTCCGAATACACGCCGCCGCCATTGTCAAAATACTCGCCGCCGAAGGCATAGAGCTTGCCGCCTATTGCGACCGCCGCAAGGCCAGCCTGGCCTTGTGGCATAGGGGCGGCCGTGCGCCAGCGGTCTTCTTGCGGATCAAATACTTCGTGGACCGGCGTATTGCCACCGGCGACTGTTCTCCCGCCAACGACATGCCAGGCACCGCGCAAGACGGCGGCTGCTGCGCTGTTCCGCGCCGTCGGTAGGGGCGCCGCGCGATCCCAAGCGGACGCAAGATCTGACAGCACGAAATGATCGCCAATATCAGCGTGGTCGTTCCAGCTCGCATTGGCCTCCCCGCTTGGATTGCGTCCGCCGCAGACATGCAACTGATCTCCGATCACACCCGTGACACTCTCCCCGTTTGGCTGGGGTAGCGTGGGGCCATTGGTCCAGCCAAACTCATCAAACACCCAAACGCCAGATTGCATAACCCACACAGCGTTTTCGCTTCTCGCTTCGAAACCCCCTATGGATAGAAGTTTGCCATCGAAGCTGATCAGGTTGGGATGATGGCGCGCCACGGGCAGCGGCGTCAGGTCGCTCCAGGTTCCAGTCGCGAGATCGAGGGCGATATGGCGATTTGTGGCACCCGAAATGCGGTCGCCCTCAGCGATAAATCCACCCGCAAGATGGATTTGTCCGCCATGCATGGCCGGATAGATTTCCTGCACCGCATAAGGCAGCGTGGGCCCATCACGCCAGGTGCCAGAGCGCTGGTCAGCCTCCGAACGGGCCGTCACACGCGCAGAACAGGCGAAGCTTAGCGTGCTGGTGCCGGCGACCAGAAACACGCGGCGATTGAAGGCTGGCAGTGGCATGAGACGGTCTCCGCAGAATGGCTATTCACGATAGTCTAGAACGTGTCATCTTCGTTTGTAACCATGTCCTCATCCTGCTAGTGTTTTTCGTAATGGGAACGGGCGATTCGGCGCTCGTATCAGCAACATGAGGTCCTTCTCACGTGAGCGACGAAACGACACCGCCAGAAGATCCAGAAACAGGTCCGATTCCGGGCGAAGACGGCATTGATCCGGTCAGCATCGAGACGGAGCTGAAACGTTCCTATCTCGATTATGCCATGTCTGTGATCGTCAGTCGGGCCCTGCCTGATGTGCGCGATGGTCTGAAACCCGTGCACCGGCGCATCCTTTACGCGATGCAGGTCAATGGCAACACGCCTGACAAGCCCTACAAGAAGTCCGCAAACATTGTCGGGGCTGTGATGGGGAACTTCCACCCACACGGCGATAGCGCGATCTATGACGCGCTCGTACGGATGGCGCAGCCTTTCTCGATGAGCTTGCCATTGGTGGATGGCCAGGGGAATTTCGGATCGATCGACAATGATCCACCTGCGGCGATGCGCTATACCGAGTCACGGATGCAGAAAGCGGCGCAATACTTGCTGGCTGACATCGACAAGGACACGGTTGATTTCCAGGACAATTATGATGGATCGCAGCAGGAGCCTATGGTTCTGCCGGCGCAGTATCCGAACCTGCTCGTCAACGGTGCGGGCGGGATCGCTGTCGGCATGGCGACCAATATTCCGCCGCACAATCTGGGTGAAGTGGTCGATGCCACCCTCGCCATGATCGATGATCCGGCGATTGATGATGAGGCGCTGCTTGAGATCATTCCCGGACCGGATTTTCCAACAGGCGGACTTATTCTCGGACATGCAGGCGCCCGCAAGGCGCTGCTTGAGGGGCGCGGATCGATCATCATGCAGGCGCGCTCCGAGATTGAAGAGATGCGTAATGGACGTCAGGCGATCATTGTTACGGAGATTCCGTATCAGGTGAACAAGGCGTCTCTGGTTGAGAAGATTGCCGGCATGGTGCGCGACAAGCGGATCGAAGGCATTTCGGATCTGCGCGACGAATCCGATCGACACGGAATCCGTGTCGTCATCGAGGTCAAGAAGGATGCGAGTGCCGAAGTGGTTCTCAACCAATTGCATCGCTATTCGCAACTTCGGACCAGTTTCCCCGCAAATATTCTCGCACTGAATGGTGGGCGTCCTGAGCAGCTCAATCTACGTCAAATCTTGCAGGCCTTTATCCGATTCCGCGAAGAAGTGGTGGCCCGGCGGACCAAGTTTGAACTCAACAAGGCGCGTGACCGTGCGCACGTTTTGGTCGGTCTCGCACTGGCTGTGGCCAATATTGACGAGATTATCGCGATCATCCGCCACGCACCTGACCCGAATACGGCGCGCGAGCGGTTGCTCGAGAAAGCCTGGCCGATCATGGATATGGGGCCATTGCTCGAGCTGGTCGCCGATCGCCGGACACGCTGGGAGGGCGAGGACTCGATCTTCCTCTCCGATGAACAGGCGCGCGCGATTCTGGCTCTCCAGCTTTCCCGTCTGACCGGTCTCGGTCGCGACGAAATCGGTAATGAAGCCAAGGGCTTGGCCGAGAAGATTGCCGATTATCTCGACATATTGCGGTCACGTCCGCGCGTGCTCGACATCATTCGGGCTGAACTTGGCGAAGTGAAGGAAAAGTTTGCCGTGCCGCGCCGGTCTGAGTTCACGTTCGGCGGCGCGGACATGGATGATGAGGACCTGATCGAGCGTGAGGATATGGTCGTCACCGTGACGCATGGCGGATACGTCAAGCGCACACCGCTTTCGACCTATCGAACCCAGCATCGCGGCGGGAAAGGTCGATCCGGCATCTCCATGAAGGACGAGGATTTCGTGACACGTGTCTTCATGGCGAACACGCACACCGAGATCCTGTTCTTCAGTTCCGAAGGCATGGTCTACAAGGAGAAAGTGTGGCGTTTGCCGGTTGGCGGGCCGCAATCGCGAGGTAAGGCGCTGGTCAATATCTTCCCGCTGTCCAAGGATGAGCGGATTGAGAGTGTTATGCCGCTCCCGGATGATGAAGAGAGCCGCAATGAACTGGACGTGATGTTCGCGACCCGCTCTGGTACGGTCAGACGCAACAAACTATCCGACTTCGTTCGCGTGAATCGCAACGGAAAGATCGCCATGAAGCTCGACGAGGGCGATGGGATCGTGCGGGTCCGAATGTGTTCTGAAGATCAGGATGTGATGCTGACCACCGCGCTTGGTCAATGCATTCGCTTCAAGGTCACCGATGTCCGCGTCTTTGCAGGGCGCAACTCGACGGGTGTTCGCGGTATTCGCCTCGCCGACGGTGATCATGTGATCTCTATGGGTATCTTGCGTCATATTGATGTCACCAGTGCCGAAGCTCGCGCTTATCTGAAGCACGCGACGGCCATGCGCCGCGCCGCCACGGGTGAGGACGAGGATCTGACAGAAGCGGTGATGGATGATGAGAGCGACGAGGGCGAAGAGGAAGCCGCGCTGTCGGCCGAACGGATCGCTGAACTCGGCGCGGCTGAACAGTTCATCCTGACCATCACTGATGACGGCATGGGCAAACGCTCCTCTGCCTATGATTACCGGGTGACCGGCCGCGGTGGCAAAGGCCTCGTCGCGCACAATATCTGGGGCAGCAACAAGAAAACCGGTCACATAAAGCAGATCGCATCATCCTTTATGGTCGGCGATGATGATGAAGTGATGCTGGTGACAGACGCAGGGCAGCTCATCCGCACACCGGTTGATCAGATCCGGATCGCTGGACGCCCGACTTCGGGTGTCTGGGTCTTGCGCACTAAGGATGCCGAACGTGTTGTTTCTGTTGCACGTCTTGCAGACAACGGCGAAGACGATACAGAAGAGTCCTAGGAACACCCGGGTTTTTCCAATTCGTTAGCCGGGGGTGCGGAGGATGAGTATGGAACGCGTTGGGCTCTATCCCGGGACCTTTGATCCGGTCACTCTGGGACATTTGGACATTATTGGTCGCGGCATGAAGCTGGTCGATCGCCTGATCATTGGCGTCGCCGTGAGCGAAGCGAAGCGACCGCTCTTCCTGCTCGAGGAGCGAATCCGAATGATGCAGGAGGAATGCGGCAAGCTCGAAGGACCGGGCCGCGCCAAGATTGAGGTTAAACCCTTCGATACATTGCTGATGCACTTCGCGGAGGAGGAAAACGTCAACGTCATCGTACGCGGTTTGCGCGCTGTTTCGGACTTTGAGTACGAGTTTCAGATGACGGCGATGAACGAGCAACTGAATCGCGAGATTGAAACTGTCTTCCTTATGGCCGATGTTCAGCATCAGGCCGTGGCCTCGCGACTCGTCAAAGAGATCGCGCGGTTTGGAGGGAATATCACGCCCTTCGTCACGCCTGGCGTAAAAGAGCGATTGCTGGAGAAATATCGAAAATGACTCTGAGAACCCTGATGAGTGGTTTGTCTGTGATGGTATTTGTGGCTTGTGCGGGGGCGCAGACTGAAACCGAAATGAC
>JANSXJ010000311.1 GCA_024743015.1 Hyphomonas sp.
AGTTGCGCTGGTTGCCGCTGGCCTCGCTGCGTTCCTGGGCCGCTACATCGCCAGTCAGCAACCCACAGTTGTCGAAGGGCCGACCGAGACCGTCGAACGAATCGTCGAAGTCGAAGTGTCCCAACAGAAAGTGCTCGTCGCGAGGGGTGACCTTCGCGTTGGTACATTGCTCACCCCTGATGATTTCAAGTGGGCGAACTGGCCAGAAGCCACGATCAACCCCGCTTACTTCACCCAGGACTTCGCGCCAGACGCGATGGAGACTCTGACGGGAAGCGTCGTTCGCGTCGCGATGTACGTAGACGAGCCGATCATGCCTCAGAAGATCGTGCAAAAAGGCGAGACGGGGTTCATGGCCGCGTTATTGTCGCCAGGAAAGCGCGCCGTGACGGTCGAGATTTCGCCAGAGTCGGCCTCAGCCGGCTTCATACTGCCGGATGACCGCGTTGATATTATCCTTACAGAACAAATCGAGCAGGTCGGCGTGGACGAGGATGCGCCGCCAATCATGGTAACGACCACCATTTTGGAAAACGGCCGTGTGCTCGCCATCGATCAGACCTTCGGTGATGTCGACGGCATCCCGACGCTGACCGGTTCGACCGCGACAATGGAACTGACCCAAGGCCAGGCAGAATTGCTTGCACGGGCCGCCCGGGTTGGAGAGCTCTCGCTCACACTGCGCAGTGTAGCAGACGCCGGCTTCAATGAAGGAGAGGCTCTCGCCGATGTGGACTCGCTGGATCGTGTTCGCAGCGGGTCGAGCAAAGTGATGATCTATCGCAGCAACAAAGTTGAGGCAGGGGGCAGCTGATGAAGCGCATATCGCCAATCCTGAAAGGCGCAACCCTGACGCTGGCACTGGGCATGGTCCCAGCGGGCAGCGCACTCGCGCAGGTTCAGGTCACAGACAACCCGATGGGTGTCAGCTCGCTTGATCCCGGTGAAACCGGGGTGACCCGCGTTGTGAAACTGGGGACCAACAAATCGATCGTGATCGATTTGGACCAGCCCGCATCAGACGTCATCATTACCAATCCCCAGATCGCGGATGCGACGGTTCAGACCGCGCGTCGAATCATTTTTCGCGGAGTTCAGGTTGGACAAACAAATGCGTTCGTCTTCGGGCCCAACGGGCGCCCGCTGATCAACCTTGAGATCACTGTGGATCAGGATACCGCGGTGATCAACGAGATGATCAAGCGCTACGTTCCCGATGCTCGCGTGACTGTGGAAAGTGCCAACTCCAATCTGGTCGTTTCCGGCACCGTCGACAGCCTGGTTCAATCTGACCAGGTCATGCGACTGGTCACGACATATTCGCCAACCGGAGATGCCACAGGCGTCGTCAACATGATGTCTGTCCGCGCCAAGGACCAAGTCATGCTGGAAGTGCGCATCGTTGAGATGCAGCGCACGGTCGTGAAACAGCTCGGTATAAATCTTACCGGGATGACCAGCTTTGGGGACCTCGCGAGCCAGGGTCTGGCCCAGCTGTTCGACGCGGCAGGTCGCCCGCTCTTCTTTGACCCGGACCTCGGCGTGAATAACAATCAGCAAGGTGTCGCGCTACAGTCCCTTCAGCCGACGACACCGTTTTCGAACCGGTTTGAAATTTCCAGCTCGAACACATTCAACATTGCCGGTGGATCGCTTGGCGGTCTTTCTTCGGAAGTTGGCTACACCAATTTTGTTGGCGGCACGGCCCAGTCTTCGCTCGGCGCAAAATTTGATGCCCTGGAGCGGGTTGGTATTGTTCGGACGCTGGCCGAACCGAATATCATGGCAGTCTCCGGAGAGAGCGCGAAATTCCTCGCCGGTGGTGAGTTCCCGGTTCCCGTTTCGCAAGACGAGGAAGGCCGCATCGGCATCGAGTTCAAGCCGTTTGGCGTTGGCCTCGCCTTTACGCCAGTCGTGCTTTCCGAAGGCCGCATCTCACTGAAAGTCTCGACAGAGATTTCCGAGCTGTCCAACCAGGGCGCGTTTCAGGGGCAATCAATTGCCGGTGTCACGGCTGATGGAAATGTTGTCACTGCGCAGACGCTGACGATTCCTTCGCTGACGGTCCGTCGTGCGGAAAGTGTTGTTGAGTTGCCGTCTGGTGGATCGACGATGCTCGCTGGCTTGATCCAGTCACGCACGCGTCAAACCATTGACCAGCTGCCGGGGATCAAAAAGCTGCCCATACTCGGATCCTTGTTCCAGTCACGGGATTTCATCAATGAAGAGACCGAGATGGTCGTGATCATTACGCCATATCTGGTCGATCCAGCGAAGAAAGACGAGCTGAAGACGCCTGCCGATGGTTTCGTCAACGCATCTGATCCGCAAACGATTTTCTTCGGAAAGCTGAATGCTCAGTATGCCGATGCCGGCGAAGGCCTGTCCAAGGAAAACTACTCCGCTCCGGTCGGATTCATTGAGGAATAAGTGAGGTTATGATGTCCAAGAAACACCTTTTCATCGGCGCTGCACTTTGCGGAGCCTTGATGATCGCGGGATGCCAATCCAACGGATCTTCCGGCAATGTCCCGGCTGAATATTACACAGGCACGACGCTCGATCGCAATGCGATCGGAGTTACTCAGCACACAGAGTATCTGGAAGTTCAGATGGATGTCCGGGACACTCAGCTGCGTGTTGAAGAGCTCATGAAAGTGCGCGGTTTTCTCGACACTTACACCGATGTCGGTCATGGCCCGCTGGTAATTTCGATGCCGCATAATGCCGATAATCCGCAGCTCGCAGTGGGCGCTGTCGCGGAATTGCGCCAGCTCGCATGGGAAGCCGGTGTCGGGTACGAAAAACTGCTCGGGGCGTCCTACGATACAGACGGCCGCGCCACCACGCCCATCATTATGGCGTTCAAGACCTATAAGGCGGTCGCACCAAAATGTACCTCGCTGGCCCAGCTAGACGTCACCAATGCGGTCTCAAACAGCGATCTGCCGTCGCTCGGCTGCGCGGTGCGGACAAATATGGCGGCGATGATTGCGGAACCGTCCGACTTGCTCGGCGGGCGCGATCTGGATGAGGGCGACCTCGACCGGCGCAGCCGACAGCTTGAGCTGTGGCGGGCCGGAGAATCAAGCGCATCGGTGCGAACCGATGCGGAATCGGCAGTCGTCTCAACGGCTGTGAACTAAACTTGTGAGCTTTCACGGGGAGTGAAGTAGATGTCGAACGATAACGCACTTTTCGAAGACGAATTCGAAATGGAATTCGAAGACGATTTCGATTCTGCGCTGGCGACTGTGCTCGATGAGAGCGCAGAGATCGAGGATGTCGATCTCGATGCACCGATGAAAGAGCTCAATGAGTTCGAACCGGAAGATCCGCTTCAAGAGCCAGCGCCGATTGTCTATTCGGATCATGAAGAAGGTGGCTATCGCGCCATTCCGGCGATCTCCGCAATTGCGTTTTGCGAAACCAGCCGGACCACGCAGCTGATGGAAGCCGTCGCTAATGATCGGCGCATGACCCAGGCCAGTGTTTCGACCATGGAAGGCGGCCTTGAAGCTGCCATCGGTTACCTGGCCGAGAACACGACACCGAATCTGCTCATCCTGGAATCGTCCGCTTCAAACGCAACGATGATCGCGCAGATTGATGAGCTCGCCTCACACTGTGATGAGGGCGTGCAAGTCATGGTAATCGGTAGCACCAATGACATTGGTCTCTATCGACAGCTTATGGCGCGCGGCGTCAGCGAGTATCTTGTCCCTCCTGTTGCGCCGGTTCAGATCGTCCGTTCGATCAGCCAACTTTTTGCCGATCCGGACGCACCCTTTGTCGGAAAATCGATTTCGGTGATTGGCGCCAAGGGCGGCGTTGGTGCCTCGACAATTTCTCACAATCTGGCCTGGGCGTTGTCAGAGTCCACGCACGTGAATACCGCGCTGATCGACCTGGATCTGTCATTCGGTACGACGGCGCTCGACTTCAATCACGAGAACCAGCAAACCGTAGCGGATGCCTTGCTGGCTCCGGAGCGTGTTGATGACGCGGTTGTGTCCAAACTCTTATCCAAGGTCACAGACCGCCTGTCGCTGTTCACAGCGCCTGCGACGGTCGCCCAGATCATGGATATTCCGGCCCATTCCTACACAACGATTGTAGATACGGTCCGACGCGTGATGCCATTCGTGGTGCTCGACCTTCCGCATGCCTGGAATGAATGGACCTACCAGACTCTGCTAAGCTCTGATGAGGTTATTCTGATTTGTCAGCCAGACCTCGCATCGCTGCGCAACGGTAAGAACATGATCGATGAGTTGAAGTCGAAACGTCCAAATGACGCGCCGCCAAAGCTCGTTCTGAACATGATGGGCGTGCCTAAGCGTCCGGAGATTCCCACCAAGGATTTTGCCGCAGCGATCGACGTGGAGCCTTCCATCGTGCTGCCGTTCGATCCGCAATTATTCGGTACCGCATCCAATAATGGACAAATGATTTCTGAAACCAATGCGACCGCGGATGCATCGATTTCGATCGACCAGCTGGCCAGTGAACTCACCGGTCGAGATGTCATGGTTCAACAGAAATCTCTCCTGA
>JANSXJ010000120.1 GCA_024743015.1 Hyphomonas sp.
GAATCACAGATGGCGCGCGTTAAAGAGCTTACCGACAAGCCGTTCGGCGTCGATTTGCTCGCAGCCGACCCCCGAAGTCTGGAAAAAAGCGTCGATGTCATCATTGAAGGCGGCGCTGATAGCTTTGTGGCGGGACTTGGCGTGCCAATGCCGATTATGAAGAAGCTCAAAGATGCCGGCGTTAAGGTGATGGTTGTCGGCGGCGCTGTGAAGCACGCGGTAAAAGCGGAGCAGGCAGGGTGCGATGCGGTGATCCTGCAAGGCGGCGAGGGCGGCGGACATACTGGCCTGGTCGGAACTCTGCCGCTGGTCGCGCAGGCGGTGGAAACCGTGAATATTCCCGTCGTTGCAGCGGGCGGTATCTATGACGGCCGTGGCCTGGCGGCGGCGCTGTCTCTCGGCGCAGTCGGCGTCTGGATGGGCACACGCTTCATCGCTTCCGCGGAAGCACACGCAGCCCAGAGCTACAAGGACACTGTAGTTAGCGCTGGCGACACGGATACGACCCGTACGCGCTGCTATTCCGGAAAGCCAATGCGTTGCCGAACCAATGACTACATTCTGGACTGGGAACGCCGGTCGGAAGACATCCAGGCGTTTCCGATGCAAGCAGCGCTATCGGTACAGGAAGATGTGCTCGGCGGCATTGGCGGTGTGACGGATGAAACCCGCCTTGATGCCAACAAGTCCTGTTTCGCAATGGGACAGTCTGCCGGAGGCGTCAAAGACGTCCTTCCGGTGCAGGAGATCGTCGATCGGATCATGTCGGAAGCTGAGGCGGCGATCGGCCGTGTCGCCGCCCTGCGCGTGTCCGAAACCGCTTAAGCGCGGAACCAGTCCGGGCGTTTGAATTCCATGCCGAGATCGCGCGCGACTTGCTCGTGTGCGATCGCGCCGTCTGCGACGGTCAGGCCTTCAGCAAGGTGGACGTTCGCGTTGACGGCTTCGCGGCCACCCAATTTTGCGATCTGCATGACGAAAGGCAGCGTAGCATTGTTCAACGCGTAAGTTGATGTCCGCGGCACGGCACCCGGCATGTTGGCGACGCAATAGTGCAGGATGCCGTCGACTTCATAAATCGGGTCTTCATGCGTGGTCGCATGCGAGGTCTCGAAACACCCCCCCTGATCGATCGCAATGTCAACGAGGACTGCGCCGGGGCGCATGTGTTTGAGTTGGTCCCGAGTGACCAGCTTCGGTGCCGATGCGCCGGGGATCAGGACAGCGCCAATGACCAGATCGGCTTCGCGAACTGCGGCGTCGAGGGACGCTTTGGTCGAGTACATGGTCTTGACGGTACCGTTGAACTGCGCGTCCAGCTCAGCAAGGCGGGCATTGTTGCGATCAAAGACAGTCACATCAGCACGCATTCCCACGGCGATTTCAGCCGCGTTCGATCCGGATACGCCGCCGCCAATGATGACGACTTTAGCCGGCATCACGCCCGGCACACCGCCGAGCAACACACCACGGCCGCGTTTGGTTTTCATCAGCGCCCAAGCCGCAACTTGCATCGCCATCCGTCCAGCAACCTGGCTCATCGGGGTTAACAAGGGTAGACGACCTTCATGATCCGTCACAGTCTCATAAGCGATGGCCAGGCATCCGCTGTCGATCAGGCCCTTGGCTTGAACCGGATCCGGGGCCAGATGGAGATATGTGAAAAGCGTGTGATGCGGCTTTAGACGCGCGGTTTCTTCCGGTTGCGGCTCCTTGACTTTGACGATGAGTTCCGCGGCTTCGAAAACCGCATCTGCGTCGGCGACGATAGACGCGCCAACCTCGGTGTAAGCGTCATTGGAAAAACCAGAGCCAATCCCGGCGCCGTCCTGAATGAAAACCTCGTGGCCGGCGCGAACCAGTTCGCCGACACTTTCCGGGGTCAAACCCACCCGGGATTCTTGTTTCTTGATTTCTGTTGGAACACCGATGCGCATACTCATTCTCCCAATATATATCTGCGTGGGATAATACGGAAAATTCCTTGCAGAATCTCGTCAAAATATCCACTATAGACTAGAATTATAGGAAATATTTTCGGATTAGGTGATATTGTGACGATTTCATCCCAGGATAAACGCATTCTCGAATTGCTCAGCGAAGATGCAAAGCTCTCGCATGCCGAGATCGGACAGCGGGTTGGCCTGTCCACGTCCTCTGTCCATAGACGCATTCGCGCGCTGGAAGAGTCGGGCGTCATCGAAGGATATGGCGTCCGGATCAATGAAGCCGCGCTGGACCGTGCCACCAGCGTCTTCGTACAAGTCACCCTCAGCAGCCAGCAGGATGATGGCCTGAAGGCGTTCGAGCAGGCGGCGCGCCTGTCTCCAGATATTGCAGCCTGCTACCTGATGACCGGAGAGGCGGACTATCTGCTGCGCATCGCGGTCAGTGACACAGCCGACTATGAGCGGGTCCATCGCGATGTGCTGACCCGGTTGCCAAATGTCGAGCGTGTGATCTCTCAATTCGCGATCCGAACCGTATGTCAGAAGACCATGCTGCCAACGGTTTGAACGGCCTTAATCGGTACGTAGAGAGTATCCAGCTGACCGAACAGTGCGGATCGGGTTGGTGCCGCCCTGGCTCATCAAGGCCTTTCGCAATCGCCCAATATGGACATCAACGGTGCGCGCTTCGACATAGACGTCGGCACCCCAAACGCCATCCAATAACTGCTCGCGTGAGAAGACGCGGCCCGGATGCTGGGCAAAATATTCAAGCAGACGAAACTCCGTCGGGCCGAGATGAATGTCCTGGCCGGCGCGTGTGACACGATGCGTGGTGCGGTCGATCTGGATGTCGCCGACGCGAATCTGATCATCCATCAGGGCGGGACGAATGCGGCGCAGCACGGCTTTGACGCGGGCCATCAATTCATTCGTCGAGAACGGCTTGGTCACATAATCGTCCGCACCGGTTTCGAGCCCGCGAATGCGATCGGCTTCCTCTGTCCGCGCCGTGAGCATGATGATGGGCAGATTTGCCGTTTCCTGGCGTGTACGGACGCGGCGACAAATCTCGATCCCGGAAATCTTGGGCAGCATCCAGTCGAGCAGCATCAGATCGGGGATGCGTTCGTCGAGGAGAAGCATCGCTTCGTCGCCATCGCCTGCGATCGCGGTTTCGTATCCTTCGGACTCCAGATTGTATCGCAGCAGCTCCGCGACAGATTTTTCGTCTTCAGCGATGACAATGAACGGTTTCATGTTCCAGCACCCTTAGCTTTGCTCAATTGGTTTGTCATTAAAATCACCCGCACCGATCCGCTCGCCGGTAGCGATATAGTGCACAACTTTCGCGATATTGGTCGAGTGATCGCCAATGCGCTCAAGATTTTTAACGATGAACAAGAAGTTTGACCGCGCATCCAACTGATCCGGCGATTCTGCCATGAAACGCAGCATCGTGCGGAGCAGACCATTATAGTGGCTATCAATATCATCATCCTGGTGCAGAACCTGGATGGCCGCGTCGGCATCGCGCCGCGCATACGCGTCCAGCGCCTTTTGCAGAATATTTGACACCGCTTGCCCCATGCGTTCGATTCCGCGCAAGGCAGAGCGGTTGTCTTCATCCATTACTGCAAGACTGCGACGCGCGATATTCTTGGCGAGATCGCCGATCCGCTCGATCCCGCCCGCCAGTTTAATCGCTCCGATGACGTTTCGAAGGTCAGACGCCATGGGTTGTCTGAGCGCCAGCATGCGAACAGCTTTGCCTTCAACTTCGCGTTCGAGCCGGTCCATTTCCAGGTCGCGCTCAATCACGGTTTCGGCCAGCGCCGCGTCGCGATTGACCACGGCGCGCGAGGCGTCGCGGATCATCGCTTCAGCCAGCCCGCCCATGCGCAGGAGGTCTGCGGACAATTGGTCCAGTTCTTCTGTGAATGCGCTGACAATGTGTTGTTGTCTGACCACGATGTGCCCCTTAGCCGAAACGGCCCGTGATATAATCCTGCGTCCGTTGTTCGGCAGGATTGGTGAAAATGGTCTCGGTATCGCCAAACTCGACGAGCTCTCCGAGATTGAAGAATGCTGTTTTCTGAGAGACGCGCGCTGCTTGCTGCATCGAGTGGGTGACGATGATGATGCAGAATCGGAGGCGCAGATCGTCGATCAGTTCCTCGATGCGCGCGGTCGCAATCGGGTCCAGTGCAGAGCACGGTTCATCCATCAAAATGACTTCTGGGCTGATCGCGATGGCGCGCGCGATACACAGGCGCTGCTGCTGACCGCCTGAGAGGCTGGTCGCCGTATCATTGAGCCGATCTTTGACTTCATTCCAGAGGCCGGCCTTCTGAAGCGATACGCCCACCAACTGATCCAGTTCGGCCTTGCTATGGGTCAGGCCATGAATGCGCGGTCCATAAGCGACATTATCGTAAACCGATTTCGGGAATGGATTGGGTTTCTGGAACACCATCCCAACCTTGGCGCGGAGCATGACCGGGTCGACGTCCGGGCCGTTAATGTTCTGGCCATCCATAAGGATTTCGCCATCCACCTGCGCCCCTTCAATCGTGTCATTCATTCGGTTCAGGCAGCGCAGAAATGTCGACTTCCCACAGCCTGAAGGGCCGATCAGAGCCGTAACGGCCTTGTCCGGCACTTTGATGGAAATGTTCTGAATCGCGGTTGTTTCGCGATAGCGGACGCTGACATCCCGACAGACGATTTTCGCACCGCCAATGCCACTTGCCCCTGCATAGAAGACACCGCTCTGACCCATGTCTACCATCTCCGCTCAAACCGTCGCCGCAGTAACACGGCCACGAGATTCATGGCGATCAAAATCGTCAGCAGGATCAGGATGATCGCGGCTGTCATCGGCTCCCAGGCCCGTTCGGATCCGGAAAACCACTTGTAGATCAAAACAGGAAGCACCGTCGCTTCGTCATTTGGCGAGGTTGGCACATCACTGACGAACGCAACCATGCCGATCAGGAGCAGCGGTGCCGTCTCTCCCAAAGCGCGCGCCATGGCGATAATCGCGCCGGTTAGAATACCCGGCGCAGCGCGGGGCAAGACGTGATGGAACACCGCTTGCGATTTCGAGGCGCCCAGGCCGAGGGCCGCTTCGCGCATGGACGGAGGCACCGAGCGCAGCGCGGCGCGCGATGCGATGATGATTGTAGGCAGGACCAGGAGCCCCAGAACCAATCCGCCGACGAGCGGAATGGATCTTGGCAGGTCGAACGTGTTTAGGAACACGGCGGCACCCAGCAAACCGAAGATGATGGAGGGCACAGCGGCTAGATTGTTGATATTCACCTCAATGATGTTGGTGAGCCGCGATTTGTGGGCGAACTCTTCAAGATAGATCGCCGCAAACACACCCACCGGCATCGCGAAGAGCGCGGTCACAAGCATCGTGAATACGGATCCGACAATCGCGGCTGCGGCGCCAGCGAGCTCGGGATAGGTGCTGTCAGCGTTCACAAAAAGAGATGCGTTGAAGCGGCGTTCTATTATACCAGCGTCGCGCATCAGGATCAGGATCGCGACTTGCCTCGCGCTGAGCTGCCGATTTGCGCTGTCGCTGCCCAGGTAAATCGCCGTGACGGGGCGTGCGTCTTGTTCCCCCAGTTCGGGGACGGGCCCTGCAAGATGATCCAAGATCAGGGAAGCGCCTGCAGTATCTACAAGTTCGAACAAGGCACCTGACAGGTCGATCAGTATGTCCTGGTCCGCCGCGCTGGTCGCCGCCAATTGATCTTGAAACGAGATAAAACTGTCCTGACCGGCATCGCTTAACCGATATGCGCCAGTCGACAGCTGCGCCAGGCGACCGGCCTGTCCGACGCGGGTCGAACGATGCAAGCGGATATCGTTTTTGAGGTACAAGTCGACATCATCTGACATCACCAGATTTACGCTGAGCGGATCCTCCGCCGGAAAGTCCGACTGTAGATCTTGCACGAGTGGCAGTACGGCGAGTCTCGGCACCAACGCGAACAGATCGGCTCGTTCGGTCCGGTCCTCCGCCAATTCCGGGAACGTCGTGAGCAGGTTTGCGCGGATAGCGAGGTTCAGATCCGTCACGTCCAGATTGTCTGGCTCCGCGAGCTCTGATGCTGGCAATTCGACGACCAGCGTATGATGCGAAAACGCGGAAACCGCCCGCAATCCGATCGAGATCAAAAGTGCGAACAGAAACGATACGGCAAAGCCGATCGCGATTTGACCATATAGCTTGAATCGGCGTTCGGCTTGATTGCGCCGGCGCATACGATCGTCCCGAACGGACTCGGATGGGAGACCGGTTTCAGTCATAGGCTTCCCGGTATTTTTTCACCACGCGCAAGGCGACCAAATTGAAGAAGAGTGTGATCCCGAACAGCGTGAAACCGAGGGCGAAAGCCGAGAGCGTCCTGGCGCTGTCAAAGGCTGTGTCACCCGTAAGCAGGGAAACAATTTGGTAGGTGACGGTGGTGATATCGGAAGTCGGGTCGAGCGTGATCAGCGCGCGTCCGCCAGCGGCCATCACGACAATCATCGTTTCGCCAATTGCGCGCGATACAGCAAGCAGGATCGCCGCGATAATGCCGGGCAACGCGGCAGGTAAGACAACTTGCTTGATCGTCTCAGATTTCGTTGCCCCAACCGCTAGCGCGCCGTCTCGCAGCGGTTGCGGCACGGCCTTGATCACATCATCGGAGAGCGAGCTGACAAACGGGATGATCATCACTCCCATGACCAGTCCGGCAGCGAGCGCGCTGGTGGGCTGCGCCGCGAGAAAATTCTCCGGCGTGAACGGCAGCGCATTCACCCATTCAGCGAAGCCCCGCACGAGTGGAGCGATCAGCGTCGCGGCAAAGAAGCCATACACCACCGTCGGAATACCTGCGAGGAGTTCGAGTATTGGCTTGACCCAGCTGCGAAAACGCGGGCTGGCATATTCGGAGAGGTAAATCGCAGAAAACAGCCCGACAGGAACCGCCACACACATGGCGAGCAAGGCGATCATCAGCGTGCCGAAGAAGAGCGGAACGGCCCCAAAATTCTGTCCCGTTTGCGCATTCCAATTGGTCCCGAAAAGAAACTCGAAGACCCCGGGGCCATCTGGCGAGCTGAAAAAGCGAAGGGTCTCATAGACGAGAGACAGAACAATTCCGACTGTGGTCAGGATCGCGATAGCGGCGCAGACGAATAAAAGCGCGGTGATGGTCCGCTCAACGTATACCCGCGCCGGGAAGCTGCGACTCAACTGCCTGCGCCCGAGGAAGAACCCGCCTAATGCCGCCGCAATCGCGGCGCCAATCGCGACCAGACGCGCCTGACCTTTCAGGATCGCGTATCGGTCGACGCTCGCATCAAACAGGATGTTGCCCGTATCCTCGATCGTGCGGTGACTGACATAATTCGTAACACGCTCCATGAAGAGCGCGATCTGATCCGGGCCACGCGCCGTCAAATAGTCAGGCAGCTCGTTTCGTAGAGTGTCGCGCACATAGGTTTCCCCAAACATCAAATAGGCGAGGAAGACCATGGCAGCTGGCAGGATCGTGCAGAACGCCAGAAAGTATCCATGATAATTCGGTTGCGAATGCAGACGTGCGCCGATGGTGGATCCAATCGGCAGAGCGCCCACTTCTGTTCGACCAAAGGAGAACGCAAAAAAGCCTGCCGCAGCGAGAGGCGCGATCAACAGCCACCCGATCGGGAGATGTCCAATAGTCTGCAGCATAAAACGATCGGTCGTTACGATCCGGCGCTCTTACCCTCGGTCGTTGACACATATGTGACATTTGCTGCGGCGCTGTTCATTTCCATGCACCGCTAGAATGGAACCGGGCAATCCGCATGCACTGTCTCTGTGCTATCCGGGTGCGGAAAGACAAGAGACTTGGCGTGTAAGCAAAGTCGCTCATGCGAGTTTGCTTCGCCGTAAAAGACATCTCCGAGGATTGGATGTCCCCGGCTTGCCATGTGCAAACGAAGTTGATGCGATCGACCTGTCTCCGGCTTCAGCAGCACGCGTGTGCAGGAGCCTTCACGCTTGAGCGTGCGCCAATGCGTGATCGCTTCGCGTCCCTCCGGATCGAGGTGCCGCAACGGTCGTTGCAGGGAGTGCTTGGCAATCGCCGCATTGATCGTGCCCTCGTCCGCTTCAATCACTCCATCGACCAGGGCTTCATATGTTTTTTCAACGCGGCGCTTCTCAAACGACATTGAAAGGGCGCGCTGGGCTGCCTTGGTTCGGGCGAAGATCATCAGGCCTGATGTGTCCATATCCAGGCGATGAACAATCAGCACGTCGCCATGGCGCTCACTCAGGATGGAGCTCGCGCAGACGGCTTTCTCGGGTCCGCGGCCGGGAACGCTGAGCAAACCGCTCGGCTTGTCGCAGATTACGATCCACTCATCGACATGCAGTGTGGTCAGCGATTCTGGAGGAGGCGGTAAATAGGGTTTAGGCGACTGGGTCATCTGGTAATCGCGGCATCCAGACCCCAAAGGCGGTGCCCGCCCCTTCGACGCTTTCGACCGCGAGGCCGCCACGGTGGCGCGCCATGATGTGTTTCACGATGGCGAGACCCAGTCCGGTCCCTTCAATCTGACCGCCGCGACTTTCATCGACTCGATAGAACCGCTCCCCCAGACGCGGGAGGTGCTGCTCCGAAATACCTTCGCCATTATCGGTTACGCGCACCCAGACGGCCGGGACCTCCGTTGAGGCGTAAGGTTGCAGCAACACGGCGCGCTTGGCATCGGGGGATTGACGACTGCAGGCTGCGGCAGCGTCGGCCATGGTTGGTGCTTCCCCCATCAGGATCTGAACTTCACCGTCCTTGCGCGCATACTTGATGGCGTTGCTGGTGAGGTTCTGGATGACCTGAGCGATCTCGTCGCTGTCGGCGATAACGCCAACCCGGCTCTTTGGACCGTAAAAGCGGAGCTTGATTCCTGCGTCTTCTGCCAACGGCGTCAGCGCAAGGCTCGTCGCGCGTGACAAATCGACAATATCGACCTGGGTTTTCGGATGACTGTGCTCACTGAACTCGATGCGCGAGAGGGATAAAAGGTCAGCGACCAGTCGTTTCATGCGCTCGGTCTGCTGACCCATGATGTCGAGGAATCCGTCCCATGCCTCCTTATCGTCCTTGGCCGGTCCGCGCATGGTTTCGATGAAGCCGCCAATCGCAGTCAGGGGCGTGCGCAGTTCGTGGCTGGCATTTGCAAGAAAGTCTGCACGGGCGCGTTCGGCGCGGCGGACAGCCGTCAGGTCTTCGAAAACCATGATGACGGCTCCGGGCTGGATGCCAGCGCGAATATGCGCCATCCAGACTTCAGCCTCGCCATGTTGCGTAAACTCAACCCGCTCTTCTGCACCATTGCGCGCGACTCGCTCAACTGCGGCCAGGAGATCAGGTTGGCGCAACATTGCACTCGGAAACGGACGCGCGGAGCTGTCGATTCGAAACAGATTTCTGGCGTGGACATTCGCCGTTGCGACCAATCCATCCGGCGCAATCAACAAAGCGGGTAGCGGAAGTGCCAGCACAAATGGCTCGACCGCGTTCGAGGACGGTTCGGGTGCAGAAGTCGATAGCGGAGTAACGTCGACGCTGACACTGTCTCTCTGTCTGCTTGGAGCAGAGCCGACAAAAAAGGCCAGCGCGCCCGTCGACATGACGATGGCACCGGTGATCCACTCGACAAATCCGAGTGCTCCGGTAACGTAGAGTAAACTGAGCACAGCAATGGCGCCCAGCGTCAGGACAAGGAAGTCGCGAATGCGTCGCGGCGGGTCCGGCTGGATTTGTCTGTC
>JANSXJ010000580.1 GCA_024743015.1 Hyphomonas sp.
CGATCGCGCCGCTGTCACGCTCAAAAGTCTGAATGGAAATATGTTCTGAAATGCGATCGAGTACCCGTCCGCGCTCATCAAAAAGAGCGGCCGCTTGGGGCGAGGTGCGATCGATGCTTGCAAGCGAGCGGTTGAGATCGGCAACTTCGCGCAACGATGCATTTACGATCTCGACGCTGCCGGCAATGTCTTGATCGGCCTGGAAACGGCGCTCCGTCAACAAATTGCCGAGCGCGTTGAATTCGGTCACCAGGTCCTTTGCCGATTGTACGACCTGGTTTGCATGCGTGGTGGATTCTGGGCTGAGTGCAGCGTCGCGCAGGGCCGTCTCGAACGAGTTCAGCCGTTGGAACAAGGTAGAGCTTTCAATGTCTTCGCCAATGCGCTGGGACAGTGAAGCCCAGGAGGATGACATGATCTCGGCTTGCGCATAATCGCTTGCAAGCAGACGGCGCTCACCGGTCAGGCGGGCATTGGTCGATCTGTCGATGCCTTCAATCTGCACCCCTGCCGTCTGCGCCCCGAGAATGGTTTCGCTAACGGTCAGCGCCCGGCGCACATAGCCGGGCGTTGACGCGTTTGCGACATTGGTGGCGACCAGATCCGCGCGCGCGCCAATGGCGTCGAGTCCGGATCTGGCGGATACGATTGCACTTGAAATGCTCACGTCGGGCGCCCCTCTGAACTAGCGGTGACTACCGCTTCAGATTGGTGGTTTCCTGCAGCATCTCATCGACAGTCTGAACGATCTTGGCGCTTGAAGAATAAGCGCGCTGGGTTTCGATCAGGTCGGTGAGTTCACGCGCGATATCCGTTGTGGACTCCATCAAGGCGAAGCCTGAGATCGATCCAACTGGACCCGTTCCGGCGTCCCAGAGATACATGTTCCCGCTTTGCGCCGAAACCGTGTAGGCCTGAGCATCAAGCGCTTTCAGGCCGTCCATGTTCGGAACATCGCCGACAGGAATCTGATATAGCGTTCGGCGGAAGCCCGTATCGTAAATCGCTTGAAGGTTTCCAAGCTCATCAATCTCGATAGACTGCAGGTCGCCGATCGGAGCGCCATCTTTCGTAACCGAAGTTGGCGAGAAGGGCGCAGAAAGCTGCGTCATGCCTGCTGTGTCGAGCGGACGCCCGATAAACACATCGACCGGTCCATGCGACAAGGTCAGAGCAACCTGGCCGGTAGCGGCGTCATAGGCTGCCCCGCCAGATGGCGTAACACTGGCAATCCGGCCGCCATTGGCGGATGTATCATCAAAAGTGATGTCCAGTGCGCCGATCGCGGTCGTGGGGTCACCAGCGTCGTCAAAGATCTGTACTTGCCACTGATTGGAAGCACCGGTGCCGGGAACGACAGGCGTAAAGTCCATGCGAAGCGTCTGCGCGCGGCCGAGATTGTCATAATACTCGATCGGCAAGCTGTAACCGCCACCTGTGGCGCCAGCGTCTGTCGCGTCAGCGGGCAGATTGATACCCACCTCGATGGAGGCGGTTGGTGACGCGACGAACTGAGACGTCGCAATATTCACTGGCTCGAGATTGGTGCCGCTATTGCGGCTGACATTACCGATTGATCC
>JANSXJ010000082.1 GCA_024743015.1 Hyphomonas sp.
CGCGATCACCGAGCAATCCTGACCGCCCTGCGCGCCGGCGACATCGACGGTGCCGCAGTCTTGCTCACCCGCCATGTTCAGTCAATCGGTCACGCGCCAAAGCGCCCGTCGCGCTAGCGCGTATCGCTCCGAATGATTTCCGCTCAGTCCATTAATCTTCCTCCGATGCTCGATGCGCCCTTGCATCGCGGGTGCGATTGTGGATTCCTTTAGTGATAGAATAAAAATATTATCTATAATCGACAAGAGGCACATATATGACCACGTCGATCGCAACGCTCAAACCCGGCTTCAGCCCGATCGATCTGCAAAGCCGCTCTTCAAGCTGGCAGTTCGCCGCAGTAATACTTGGCAGCCTGTTTCTGGCGTTGTCTTCGTACATCGAAGTACCGATGGTGCCGGTGCCGGTCACAATGCAGACATTTGCCGTCGCGCTCGTAGGTGCGCTCTATGGCTGGCGGCTTGGTGGCATAACGATTGTTGCCTGGCTGATGCAAGGCGCGGTCGGCATGCCGGTCCTGGCTGGCGGCGCTGCGGGCGTCCACCATTTCGTCGGCCCGACCGCTGGCTATCTCTTTGCGTTTCCAGTTGCCGGGATGGCGATGGGTTGGCTCGCAGAACGGGGCTGGAATGGACGCCGACCGTGGCTCGCCTTCCAAGGCATGCTGATTAGCAATGCACTGTGTCTCATTCTCGGCGCGGGCTGGCTGGCTGCCCTCGTCGGCGTCGAACAAGCCATCATGGCTGGGTTCGTCCCGTTCCTGATCGGCGCTGTCCTGAAGGCTGGACTTGGCGCGTTGACGCTCCACTTTATGACGCGCAGCACCAGAAGCATTGCCGGATGACAGTGCGATTGCGCCCACACCATCTGCTGTGCGTGCTTACTTACATGGGCAGGGGATACAGCCCAGCCTTCACCGGCAACCTGACAAAGATCGCGGGGCGTCTTGCCGCGGGTGAAGCGGTCGACATCGTGACGGGACCAGACGATATCTGCGCTCCGATGCTCGACGGCCACGATCCGCACTGCCATCGCGACAGCGTAACCAACCGGGATCACGCGGCGGCACGGGAACTGAGCCCGTTGTTGGGCTGCGAAATCCAGACCGGCACGTCACTTGTCCTGAACACAAACATCATTGACCGCTTGCGAGTGGCATTCGCGTCAAACCAGATCCGGTCGGCCTGCGCCGGGTGCGAATGGGAGAGCCTTTGCAGCTCCGTTGCCGTAGGCGGATTTGATGGGACCGTTATAAAGGGCAATGATTTGCAATCGAAGGCTGAGGTACCATTCTCGCCCGCTTAGCGCCTGGGGTTTTTGACGACACGGTGGCGTAGCCGACGTCTTGCAGAGTGAGGGCGCAACTCTGCTGCTGCCTCAACCAGCGCTTACAGTCATAATGGGTGTTCGAGGCTCAACCAAAAGTGGTGGCGAAACCAGTATCAATAGACGATCAACATAGCTTGAGCTGATTTCAATTGCTGGATACCATGCCCACTTGTGGCGTGAATCACGCATGCGTGTTGAAGTGTATCGCTTGATGACTGGTCGGCCTCTGTTGACGCGTTAGATGTTCAGCGCAAATCTGGACGAGGAACCGCGCATCAGATTTGCAACGGTCTGAAGGCCCTCGGTCAGCCGTGTCTCGTCCGGCTCATGGCTGAGACACAGCCGCACCGCTTTGGGCGCCAGGTTGGCGCACGGGGCGAAGCTGCGGCCTTCGCTGACAAGGACGCCTTGTTGTGCGCATTGTGTGCGGAAGACGTCGGACCTCACACCTTCAGGCAGAGGCAGCCAGATGTGCAATCCGTTGGCGTCCGCGGCGTAGTCGATCTCACCTAGGATCGAACGTGCAAGGTTCTGGCGTTGTGTCGCAAGTCTGCGCTGTTGGGTCGCCAAGGTCGAAGCCGTCCTCTCGCCGATGAGACGCGTTGCCACCTCGAGGATCAGAGGAGGCGTCATCCAGACGCTGAGATTGACCGCGTGGCGCAGCGCGGGCACCAGCCGTTCCGGCGCGGTTAGGAACCCGACCCGCAAACCCGGTGCAACAGCTTTCGACAGACTGGTGACGTAGATCGCATGATCTGGCGCGCGCGCGGCCAAAGGCGCGGGGCGATCCGGCTTCAGCGCACCGAACACGTCGTCTTCAATCAGTACCACACTGTGGTTTGCAGCGATCTCGGCAATGGCCTGCCGCCGCTGATCTGACAATGTGACCGTGGTCGGCGCCTGTAGCGTGGGTGTCAGGTAGAAGGCCTTGGGGTTCGACATCCGGCAAAGCGTGTCAAAGCTCTCCGGAATGACGCCTTCAGCGTCCATCTCGACTTGCCCCGTGTGGATATCCAGACGCTCCGCCATGGCACAGACCGGCATGTAGGTGAGTGGTTCAGTCAGCAGCAGGTCGCCGGGGTTCAGGATCGATGTCAGGACACAGAGGAGGCCATGCTGCGCGCCGATCGTCGCAACCACCTGATCTCGCGAAGCGGTGATACCGCAAAACTCCAGCCATTGGCGGCCAGCTTCGCTGTGCGACGTCAGGTCTGCTTCGGCCTGATAGTCAAGCAAAGCCGGCAGGCTGGAACCGCTGGAGATATCCGCCAAGATACGCCGGACATGTGGTTCGGCAAATCCCGGACTGGGAAGGTTGCGGGACAGATCGATCGGGCCTTCCCGGGCGCGATGCAACGTGTTGAGCGTCTCACCGGACGAGTGGACTTCGACAGAGCGGACGAACGTGCCGCGCCCCACCTCCCCGCGCAGCAGCGCCCGGCGCACAGCCTCTGCATAAGCTCGGCTTGTCGTGTTGGCGGACACGCCGAGCTGGTAGGCAAGCTCACGGTGCGGCGGCAGTCGGGTTCCAGGTGCGAGGCGACCGCTTGCGATGTCGTCAGCCATTGCCTCGACGATCTGAAGGTATTTGGGGCCGTCGTGCCCTTCAAGGTCCGGAAGCCAAATTGCCATCGTATCAATGTTTCGATTGCTTCTATGCAATAATGGCGCAATTTCTGAGCTGGTCAATCCAATTCCATCGGATCAGTCTCATGGCGCCGTTCTCTCCATCGGTTGGCAAAGGCATCGCGCTTTCGCTGATCAGCCTGACGCTTCTCGGCGTGATGCCGATCATCTCGAACCTTCGCCCGACCGCGATCGATGCATTGACCTTCGCCCTGGCACTGTCTGTCTGGCAGGTCATTTTTGCCCTGCCGGTCTTCGGTATCGAACTCAGGCGGGGGACGCGCGGCATCTTCGCTGTCGATCTGTCGCTGCGCGAGCGGCGGCGGATGATCGTGGTGGCCCTCTTCACAGGGGCGCTCTTCGGCCTGTCCACCTATCTGTACGTGCTGGGGGTTGGGAAGGCGGGCGCCGCCAACGCCGCCATCGCGATCCAGGCCTATCCCGTCTTCGCGATCCTTTGGGAGAGCCTCTTCCTCAAGCGTCGCAAGACAGCCCTCGAATTGGCACTGACGGCGGCCCTCATTGCGTCCCTTTACTATCTCGGCACGGTCGGCACATTCAAAATGTCTGGCGTGTCGCCCTGGTTTTTCGTGTCGCTGGGCGTGCCCCTTCTGTGGAGCATCGCGCATGTCATCATCAAGGAAGAGCTCAACAACACACTGATCACACCCGCTCAGGTGACGTTCTTTCGCGTGGCGATCTCGACGGTGTTTCTCACGGCAGTCGTTGCGGTGGCGCTACCGTCCGGTCTTCTCGCTGCGGGTAGTGCAATCGTTCAGCCCATGTCGGCGTTGATGGGGCTGGTCTACTTTCTTGAACTGATCGTGTGGTTCTATGCCGTGCGCCACATCGACGTGTCGCTGGCAAGCTCCATCACGACGCCATGGCCCGCTCTGACCATGATGCTCGCTGTTCCCTTTCTGGGCGACACAATCGCAACCTATCAGGTCGTGGCGTTGACCATCGTCGTGGCGTGTATCTACGGCTTGACCCTTGCGAGTTTGAGGAAGGGTCGCGATCCGGAAAAAGTACCGGGGCCATAGGACGATGCTGCACATCCTTGCCAGAACGATGATCATCGCCACGCGGATGGAGTTGTCGTGGACTGCCGGAATGGCGTTGGATCAAACCACTACGCGGCCGCATACTCAGCGCGATAGTCCCGGCAACATGCCACACCCACTGCACGCCTATGGCGGGGTGTTGCGAAGCGCGGTGCCCTGACATGCGATAACATGTGTGGGGCCAAAACTGCCGCCGGGTAAGCAATCTGCTGCTCGACGGCTGCGCTGATTCTGCCTGTACAAGCTGGAGCCTGGTATTCGGCCTCAACTGATCGTGCCGGCATTACAGATATAAGGAATGGCCAAAAAAAAGCGGACAAAGCTGTCAAACTCAGAAAGTGGTTGCCCCGGCAAAGAGCCGGGGCCTAGCGTTAGCGACTGTAGACGGCCGTGATCGTCGAGGACGCCAAGCTGTTGGCATTGACCATGAAGCCTGCCAGCGCATCGCTGACTGAACCGTCGATCTCAAGCACCGTGCCAAGGGCATGCACGGTAAATTGGTAACGGTGCACCTCGCCTGGTGGTGGGCATGCGCCGCCAAAGCCTTCTGCGCCGTAATCGTTGATGAGTTCGATACCATCAACAGCTTCGCCCGCCGGTAGGGACGTCACGTCAGCGGGGATGTTGAAGGCAAACCAGTGCCACCAACCAGAGCCTGTCGGCGCATCGGGGTCGTAGACGGTGATGGCGAAGCTTTCCGTGCCTTCCGGCGCGCCAGACCAGGCAAGGGTCGGAACCAGGTTGCCGCCCTCGCAGCCGAAACCTTGGAAAACAAAGTCACTGCTCAGTTGCTGACCTTCAGCGATATCTGGGCTTGTGAGGGCAAGGCCATCAGCGAGCGCAGGCGTCGCCATTGCGCTGGCCATCACGGTTGCCAGAAGTGCGTTGCGCAGGGTGCGTGTCATGGTTGATCGTTCTTTCCAGGATTGTGCGTTGCAGGTGCCCCCGGTTTGGCAGTCACAACGCGGTGCCGCATCCGGCTCCCAATCAAGAACTATCGAATTTCGATCAATCTGCCGCTGAACGAATGTCTTTTGGCTTAATTCCAAACCTTTTTCGGAAGGCATCTGAGAAATGCGAGGGCGTTTTGAACCCGCACTCAAGCGCGATCTGCGACACTTGCGCGTCGGTGGTTTGCAGCAGGCTCAACCCGTGCTCCAGCCGAGTGTGTAGCAGAATCTTAGCAAAGCCCTGACCCGTTTTGGACAACCAGCGGCGCATGGTGGCCTCGCTCATCGCAAAATGTGCGGCAACCTCTTCAGCCTTCCATGGGCGGCTGAGATCAGTCTCAATGAGGCTGCGCACACGGCTCAGGGATTGATCGTCGACATGCGTTGGCAGGAAGATTCCCTGCTCACGCAACCATATGAGAGGCTCAAGAAGCCTATGCTCTCGGATGGTCTCGGGCAAATCCTGATTGTTCATAGTCCCTTGGACAAGGGCGAGAACATCGGCCGGTTGATGTCTGGAGGCGCGAACGATCTGCAAGCCTCTGGCTTCTTCTGGAATTGGCAGGCCATCATAGACAGCATCGATCAGATCGTGCGTGAAACACACACCCACCGCGCGGTAGTCTGCGCCCAAAACTGGGCGGTTTTCCATGGTGACCATCGAGGCCGGTGGGAAGATCATCAGGTCGCCTTCTTCGCCGACCATTTCGCCTTGCGTAGCCGTGAAAACGCGTTTGCTTCCCTGCTCGATGAAGAAGAGGAACGTTAGGCGAAAATAAAGGTCCACAAACGTCGCGGTGGTGGCTTGCGAAATCGTGAAGATCGAGACTTTGCTTTGCACAGGACATCCTCGATGTGATCGGCACATCCTTGATAACCAAAATTCTTATCGCTGCCAGTTGGCGTCTACTAAACAAGCGTTGTCCACTTTGGGCTTGTTCCGTTGAAAAAGGCGCCTTGAAACGGCCAGTTTGCATTGATTCAGTTTGCCTATCGGATGCGGAGATTTGTCGCGATCCCTCTCAGCGATGCTCGCATCGCTTGCCGGTCAACGGATGGGACCCCGTCGGGAGGGGCAACGAGCGCTGTTCTACGCGTTTTCACTGGATGATCACGTCCCGCCTGATCCTATGCTGCGTTTGATCGATCGGCTTGTCGATCTGTCGGATGTCCGGCGCCATGTGGCGCCATTCTACAGCGCGATCGGCAGCCAAGGTGAACCGTCGCCGAAAACGCCTCGTTGGCGCAATACAGCTCATGGCGGGCTAGCCCTGTTTCATCAACGGAACGCGCTGTTTACGGCTGACGGATTGGAATGCTCGCTGAAACCTGAATGCTGATTGGCAACGCCGTAAGCCCCTCGAATCTTGCTGAGCGGCAAACCACGCAACCGCCCATTCGCAGTCAGGTGCACGTCCATGAATGTTATCGATATCCGGCATACCCAAGACAACCGGAAGCAAGGCGAAAGCCCGGTTCCCGATCTATTGGCGGTTTCTCCATCGGATGCAACGGCCAGCCAGACGTGGCACGCGCTCGACAACTCACTTGTGATGACAAAATTGGACACGGCAGATGCTGGCTTGTCCGATGATGAAGCGCAAAGCCGTTTGGAGGCGTTCGGACCGAACGCGTTACCTGCCGCACCGGAAAAGAGCCTGTTTTCGCGCATAATGGCGCAGTTCAACAACGCACTGATCTATGTGCTCTTGGCAGCCGCAGTCGTAACCGCGCTTCTGGGCCACTGGATCGACACGGGCGTCATCCTCGGGGTGGTTGTCATCAACGCCGCCATCGGGTTTTGGCAGGAAGGCAAGGCTGAGAATGCCTTGGCGGCCGTCCGCGGCATGCTGTCGTCCAGCGCTACGGTGCTGCGGCGCGGGCAACGCCAATCGATAGCCGCCGAAGAACTGGTGCCGGGCGACATTGTCCTCATCGAGGCGGGCGATCGAGTGCCCGCCGATCTGCGTCTGATCACCGCCAAGGGGCTGCGCATCGACGAAGCGCCACTCACAGGAGAATCGGTGCCCAGCGAAAAAGACACAGCGTCGGTTGCCGCAGAAACGCCCTTGGCTGACCGCAGCTCGATGGCCTATTCCGGTACGCTCGTATCGGCTGGCCGGGCTACGGCCGTTGTTGTTGGCACCGGCGCTCTGGCAGAAATCGGCCGCATCGGCGCAATGCTGGACGATGTTGCCGAGACGACAACGCCGCTTCTCAAGCAGATCGATGCTTTTTCAAAATGGCTGACTGGCGTCGTACTCGTCCTTTGCGGGTTCATCTTTGCCCTGGCCGTTTTTGGCCGCGGTTACAGCGTCGATGACGCGTTTCTGGCGACGATCGGCATGGCCGTGGCTGCCATTCCCGAGGGTTTGCCCGCTGTCATCACGATCACGCTGGCTTTGGGCGTCCAGCGTATGGCGGGCCGGCAGGCGATCATCCGGCAGTTGCCGGCGGTGGAGACACTGGGTGCTGTGTCAGTGATTTGCACTGACAAGACTGGCACACTAACGCTGAACGAGATGGTCGTGCGCGATCTGCAAACGGGCGCCGACGCTGCTGAGATTTCCGTGACAGGTGAAGGTTACCGACCTGAAGGCAGGCTGGTCTCTGATCAAGGCGATCCGATTGCGGCCGGCCGTCATCTGATCGCCACAGGCGTTCTGTGCAGCGATGCCCGGCTCATGGAAAGCGATGGTCGTTGGCACGTTTCCGGCGATCCGATGGACGGTGCGTTGATTTCGCTTGCGCACAAGGCGGGGTTTGATCCGGCAGACCTGCGCAGGCAGGCAGCAGTTATCGATGAAATTCCATTTGACTCAGCCAATCGTTTCAACGCCGTTCTTACGCAAGACCGTGATGAGCGGCAGGTTCACATCAAGGGCGCGCCGCACAGTATTCTCGATATGTGCGACCATCACATGTCTGCCGATGGCATGGCACCGCTGAATCGTGATGTCTGGCACGATCACATCGAGCGGCTTGCGGAGCGCGGCCAACGTGTCCTGGCCTTTGCATTCAAAGACGGCGAGGAACGCCGTGAACTGGACGTCAGGACAATCGGTGGCGGCTTCACGCTGCTCGGAATTGCCGGTTTCGTCGATCCACCGCGACCTGAGGCAATCGAGGCGATCCGTGATTGCCACGATGCGGGGATCGGCGTGAAGATGATCACCGGAGACCATGCCACTACTGCTCTAGCCATTGCCAGCGAGTTGGGTCTTCGAACCCAAGGTGGCGTCTTGACCGGTGCCGACATCGATATGATGGCCAGCGACGACCTGCGCGAGCGCGCAGCCAAGGTCGATGTGTTTGCGCGCGCCACGCCGGAGAACAAGCTTCGGCTGATTGAAGCGTTGCAGGCTCAGGACAAGGTGGTCTCCATGACTGGCGATGGCGTTAACGATGCCCCCGCCTTGAAAAAGGCCGATGTCGGCGTGGCCATGGGCATCAAAGGTACCGAAGCGGCCAAATCGGCGTCGCGGGTTGTACTGGCCGACGACAATTTTGCATCGATCGCCGCAGCGGTCAGTGAAGGGCGAACGGTCTATGACAACATCCGCAAAGTCATTTCCTGGACCTTGCCGACCAATGGCGGCGAATCCTTGATCATCATCACGGCCATTCTTTTCGGCCTGACGCTGCCGTTGTTGCCCGCGCACATTCTGTGGATCAACATGGTCACTGCCGTGGCGCTTGGTCTGACGCTGGCGTTTGAACCGCCAGAAGCGACCGTCATGCGGCGCCCGCCACGAAAGGCCGTCGACTCAATCCTGACAATGGAGATGGTCTGGCGCATCGTCCTCGTCTCCTGCCTGATGGCTGGCGCGGCATTTGCGGCCTTCATCTGGTCCACCGGCCGCGGCGACAGCGTCGAATACGCGCGCACATTGGCGGTCAATGTCATCGTCACGCTAGAAATCTTCTACCTGTTTTCCGTGCGGGCGCTCGATTCGAACGGTTTGAGTCTGCAAACGTTCTTCGGATCGCGCCCGGTCCTGATCGGCGTTGGTCTCACTGTTCTGCTGCAGGCGGCGTTCACCTATACGCCGATCATGCAATTGGTCTTTGAGACCGAAGCGGTCTCGATAGCAGATAATGGGCTGCTGCTGCTGATGGGACTGGGGCTACTGCTGGTCCTGGAAGCGGAGAAAGCCGTGCGGCGCCAGCTCCGGAGTTGATTGCGCGCATTCGATTCAGCGAGACCGGGCGCTGCTCATCCACTCCTCACGACACGTGGCGCCCGTCTGACGCTGCACCGACCTACCGCCGGCTCCCTGGCCCGGTCAGTGCGGCATCTCCTTTGCGACGTCCAGCAAAGTGTCGAGAAACGCCCTCACAGCGGGCACGCTGGCACGGCGCGGCGGGAAGGATGCGAAAATCTCAATACTGGGACCGGCAAAACCGGGAAGTGCGCGCACGAAATCCCCGCTCAGCACGCGGGGTTCACCGAAGGTTGCCGGCAGAAAGGCAACGCCCGATCCGGATCTGATAACGCCAAGAGCGACGGTGGGGTCACCGACTGTGCACATAGGCTTGGAGACCAGATCGATGGTCTGTCCATCGGCGTTGCCTAAGTGCCATTCATGCGGCGATCCGGGGACATCGACGATAATGCGCCCCAAGGCTTCCACCGCATCTTGATCGTTGACATCGACACGATCTGCAACCTGTGCGGAGACATAGAGCCGCAGCTTGGTACCAACGATCTTTCTTGCGATCAGATAGGGTTCTTCGGGTCGGCCGAGGCGCAACACGACATCAAGCTCTTCGGCCAACGGATCAGGGCCAAGAGCAGTCACTGACACCGATGGTTCGATCTTGGGATAACGCTGGCTAATGCGCGCCAGAACCGGGCCCAGCAATTGCTGCGCCGAAAGGGCGCTGGCCGCAATTCGGAGCGCGCCGCTGGCTTCGCCCTTGGCTGAGCGCAGTATCTCCTCGGCGTCGGCTCCGGCACGCGTCGCCGCATCAGCGCTCTCGATAAGGCTTTCGCCGGCTTGGGTCAGTTTCAGGCCGTTGCTGACGCGGTCGAACAGGGGCATGCCCGCAGTCTCCTCAAGGCGGCCCAGGGCGCGCGATAGAGTGGCCTTGGGCACGCCAAAGCGACGCGTGGCGGCGGTTATCCCGCCTGCTTCATGCAGCAAGAAGAACAACCGCAAGTCGTCGACACTGACCCGATCGCTCAGTGGCATGTGAGTGCTCCGCCTTTGCCAAGAAGACACGTGTTCTGCACCAGAAATGGAGCATTCCGACTGTTCTGCAAGCCAGCGGAGGTCGGTTCTGGCGTTCCGCAAACAAGACGCAACGTTTCATTTGGTTCCGTATCCGGCGGCCGGCCTCGCGCCTATCCTGGCTGCAAAGATCGCGTTCACGTCTCCTGAAAACGAGGGCCTGTCATGGGTTTCGATGTCGTCATATTGCTAGGTGCTTTTATTTGCATCGCTGTCAGCGCGTGGATTGGTTTCGGCTTCGCACTGCTCAGCACTTTGCTTTTGCTGGTCGCCGTATCGACCGGAGCAGTGCTGGCCGAGCACGCTGCGTTTCCGAACGGCATGCTGCCCGTTGCATACGGCATGATCGTATGGCTGCTCGTAGGCGGACTAGCCGGCGTTGCCATGACTCGCAAGAGGCGGACACGGTCTTTGGGGCGGATGGGCGGCGCCGCACTTGGCCTTTTGCAGGCCGTCATTGTGGCCGTCCTGGCGGTCGGCGTGATTCAACAGCGGATTGGGCCGATCGATGAAATCCTTGCTTCTCGAAGCTATCTGCCCATCGCTGCTTTAGGCAACCGCCTTGACGCATGGCCACCGGCCAGCCGGTTGTCCTTCCCCCAACCGGTCCAGCGTGCCGCCGAGCCGGCACCGGAGCCGCATTTGCGGCCCGTTCAATGGGCCGAGGCAACTGTTCATTCGGGAACCGCGGAACGTGCCGTAACCGGTTCCGTCCGCACGGCCGAACGCGCCCGGATCGGTTTTGAGGTCGGTGGACGCGTCTCCGAGGTTCTCCTTAATATCGGCGATGTGTTTGAACCAGGCCAGGTGCTGGCGCGGCTCGACCCCCATCTGCTTGAGATCGCGCTTGAAGAGCGACAAGCTGCACTTGTTGAAGCCGAGGCATGGCTTGTTGAAGCGCAACAGCAGTATGACCGGCAGCGCACGCTCTTTGACCGCAACATTGTGGCTGACGCGGCGCTAGAGCGGGCCGAAGCGGCGCTCAAGAGCACTCAAAGCAGGCACCGGATGGTTCTGTCCGGCATCGAGAGCGCGCAGGACCGCCTGGACGACACAACCTTGACGGCGCCCTATGGCGGCTCGATCGCCGCTCGTCTGATCGAGCCGTCGCAGGTGGTCGCCGCAGGCGAGCCGGTCTTTGAAATCCTGAGCGAAGGCGCCGGCTTCGAGATCGTCACGGCGGTTCCCGAGACCCTGCTGTCGCGACTCGACATCGGCTCGCAGCATCGCGCCATTTTGCTGCACGGCTCCAACTTTACCGTGCAGGCTACGGTCACGGAAATCGGCGCCCGCGCCAACGCGGCGACTGGCTTTCCAGTCACGCTCTCCGTCGACAGCGACGCCGAGACCATACGCGCGGGCATGACGGCCGAGGTCATCCTGACGCTTCGCGGGCGTGTCACCGATCCCGGCATCCTCGAAGTGCCGCTCAATGCCGTGTTCGCCGGTGATGGCGATGAAAGGGCCGTGTTTGTCCACGATTTCGACAGTTCCACGGTCCGTTATCGAGCCATCGATGTCGCCGGCACCGAGGACGAGATGGCGCTGGTCTCCGGCGGACTGGCCGAGGGCGAAATCGTGGTCACCCGCGGCGTGGCATTTCTGCGGGATGGAGATGCTGTCGCGCTGCTCAATGTCGGCGTTGCCCGTTATGATCAGTGAGGTTCGGTCATGCTGACACAGCTTGCCTTTCGCTACCAGCGCATCGCCTTCTTCCTCGTCGCCATCCTGATGGGCTTTGGCGCCTACAGTTATTTCACGCTGCCAGCTCAGGAAGACCCGGCGATTACGATCCGCCAAGCGATCGTTCAAACCCAATACCCCGGGTTGAGCCCGGAACGGATTGAGGAGTTGGTAACCAAGCCGCTCGAACGGGCGATCCGCCGCCTGCCGGAAGTCGAGGAAATCCGTTCATCGTCAGTGTCCGGCCTGTCGATCATCCATGTCGAAGTCTTCGACCGGTTCTTCGATCTCGACCAAATCTGGGACGATCTGCGCGACGAGGTGGAGGGCGCCGCAGCGTCTTTGCCCGATGGCGCGTTCCCGCCTGTTGTGCTGGACAGGACCGGCGATGTGGCCGTTGTAACAGCCG
>JANSXJ010000276.1 GCA_024743015.1 Hyphomonas sp.
AACGCAGCTCAAGCGGGTGAAAGCATCGCTTTTACACGTCCGTCGATCCTATTTCGCCCCCAAATGATCTCCGCTGAAGGACGAGATCTTTTGGTGGAGGCGCCGGGTACCGCCCCCGGGTCCGAACCGCTTATTACACGCGCATTTATCACCATAGTTCACAAGGAACGGGCTCAATATAATCCCGCTTCAGTCAAGATGAAAGAGCTTAGTCCAGCGGTTCGACAATTACCTCGATGACGCCTTCGGTTCGTTCAAGCGCGGCCAGCTCTGCCTCAAGAGCAGTCGAGTGGATTTCTCGTGTCGTGCGAACCACAGCGCCCGTGGCGTCAGCCGTGAGAATCGTGAGCCGCAACATGCGCTCTGTGCCATCAAGAACCCCGTCGCCTGCGCGAACGGTGAGTTTGCCAACCTGATACACACCTTTACCGGTATAGTAGACGGTCTTGCCAGCGAGTTTTGCGCCATTAAACAGCAGGCCTGCAGTCGACGTCACGATGCATCCCGACAGCACAAGGGCCAGGAATGGGGCGATAAGTGAAGATTTGCGCATAAACGCTCCAATTCTATACCGGCCCTTTGGCAACCTTAGCGATTGAACGATTTGAAAAAAGTGAACGGTACAGCAATCCGCAGTGTGACATCCCCCCTTGTCGCCGCGCTGAAAACCTGCTTTTTGCCGAATATCGATAAATCAAGGCATTGGGAGGCCTTTACTTATGCGTACGACATTTACCGCGCTTGCGACCATCTTCGCTCTGACAGCGTGTGGTCAGACCTCGAATACAAGCTCCACGACTGAAGCTGAAACACCAACAGTAGAGGTGACTGCAGAGCCAACAGCGGAGGAGATCGCCGCTGAAACTGAACGCCTCAACACCTGGTTTGAGGAAAAGTTTGAAGAGGAAGTTCTTCAAAGCCCAATCCAATTGACCTTCCTCGGGCGCGATGAGCGTCAGGACGAGATTGACGATTTTTCCGAAGCGGGCCTCGACGCCCAGCTCGAGCGCTCGCGAGCCAACCTTGCCGAGCTGAAAGCAAATTTCGACTATGATAAACTGAGCCCGGACGCAAAAATCTCGTATGATATCTGGGTCTATCAGGCTGAGCGCGCGGAAGCCGCCGATGAGTTTCGCTACAACACGTATGTGTTCGAGCAGATGCAAGCCATCCACTCCTTCTTCCCGCAACTCCTGATCGCGTTCCACAAGGTCATCGATGGCGAGGATATGGACAACTATCTGAGCCGAATCTCAGGCAGCGCGGTTGCAATCGACCAGCTCATCGCAGCGTCCAAGCGTGTCGCTGAGGACGGCGTTCGCCCGCCTTATTTTGCGTTTGAGGCTGTCATCAATGAAGCCGGCAAGGTCATTACTGGGGCACCGTTTGATGAGAGCGGCGAGGACAGCGCCATCTGGGCAGACGCGAAAGCCAAGATTGCCAACCTGTTGGAGCAAGGCGAAATCGATCAGGCCAAGGCCGACCAGCTGACCGCTGATATTCGGACCGCCCTTCTCGAGGAATGGCAGCCGGCTTATGAGCGCCTGATTGCCTGGCAGGAAGAAGATCGCGTCAACGCGACCGAACAAGCCCAAGGGGTCAGCGCGCTGCCAAACGGGATCGCGTATTACAATGAGCGTCTCGCCAATCAGACGACGACCAATCTCACCGCCGATGAGATCCATGAAATCGGTCTCGCCGAAGTCGCGCGCCTTCGCGGTGAAATGGAAGCGATCAAGGATGAGTTCGGGTTCGACGGAACCTTGCCGGAATTTTTCGCCTTCCTGCGAGACACCAAAGATGATGAGCGCCTTTATTATCCCAATACCGACGAAGGTCGCCAAGCTTATATCGACGATGCAACGGCGGCGATAGATGGCATCAAGGCGGTTCTGCCGGACTATTTCGGCATCCTTCCGAAAGCCGACATGGTGGTGAAACGCGTTGAACCATTCCGCGAGCAGGCCGGTGCGGCGCAGCATTATTTTCCGTCTACGCCAGATGGCTCACGTCCAGGCGTGTATTACGCTCACCTGCTCGACATGAAGCAAATGCCGAAGCGCGAACTCGAAGTCATCGCTTACCATGAAGGCCTTCCGGGTCACCACATGCAGATCGCCATTCAGCAAGAGCTGGAAGGCGTGCCAACCTTCCGGACGCAAGCAGGCTTCACCGCCTATAGCGAGGGCTGGGGCCTCTATTCCGAGTGGCTTTCCAAAGAGATGCCTGGCACATTCCAGGATCCGTTATCGGAGTTTGGCCGTCTCGGCTCAGAGATCTGGCGCGCCGTGCGTCTCGTCGTTGACACGGGCCTGCACGCGAAAGGCTGGACCGAGCAGGAAGCGATCGATTACTTCCTCGCCAACACCGCCGCACCGGAAGGCCAGGCGCGCTCTGAAGTGCGCCGCTACATCGTCCTGCCCGGACAGGCGACCAGCTACAAGATCGGCATGCTGAAAATCCAGGAGCTGCGCCGCAAAGCTGAAGCTGAACTTGGTGAGGATTTCGACATTCGCGCCTTCCACGACACGATCCTGGGTGGCGGCGCCATGCCGCTCGCCATTCTGGAGCGCCGCGTCGATGAATGGATCGCGGACGTCAAGGCCGGCTAAGCAAAGAGGGCCCCATCGATACCTGTGCAGGCAGGTATCGATGGACCTGAACGTTCACCCGCTCGAACATAGCGTGACCGCTACAATTTGTTGTCGCGCCGTATTCGCTCCGCGAGTTCATCATTCGAAATCCCTAAGCGGGCGGCCATCACATACATGTTCCGTGGTAACACCGGCCGATCCGACTCAAACACTTTCCTGATAGTTCCCGGCGCGCTGTTATCTTCGCGTTCGATCTCTGAAAACCACTCGTCGACTGTGCTCCCGCGCTCGGACAAGATGATTTCCAACGTGCGTAAAAAGTGTCGATTTCTCATTGTGAAAAAGGCACCCCTCTAGTGCGCAAACTCGGCGGAACGAGCTGGTACAGGCATTAAAAGCGTCCCCGATTGGCCGAGAGCTTTCAAACTTCAAGTCAATCATGTCAAGGAATCGTAAGTGCAACGCTTATGGTTCTGTTCGATCGGTAATGTCTGTGCGGAGCCATTGTTTAGGGCGGGCTTTCCGGAGACACCTGCGCAGGCAGGTGTCCATGGATGATCGAAGCCTGTTGGTCGGAGGAGATGTCTGGTCCCTGGGTCCCTGCCTGCGCAGGGACTGGCGGATCTTAGGGCGCGCGGCCCTCTGATCCTTTGACAGCCTCAGGATGAGGGCCTGGGGAGGTAACGTCCCCTCCTGACCCAAGGCAGACTGGCCCAGCGTTCCTTTTGTCCTGCTCAGCCAACGTTTGCACTGACACCAAAAAGGACCTTCAATCGCGGTTGGTCGCTGGTGCGTTGGATTCCGTAAGCGGCAGGAAAACAAAACCAACTTCACCTTGATCGGCAATTCCCGCATAGGGGCGGGATGATTGCGTTTCTGCGGGATAATGCACGTTGGATTTCGGGTGGGTTCCTGCTCACCTTCTTTTCCTCATTCGGGCAGACCTTCTTTATCGGGCTGTCGGGCGAGGAGCTGCGTGCGAAGTTCGAGTTGAGCGATGGTGAGTTCGGTGCCCTCTACATGGTCGCCACGATTGGCAGTGCGCTGTCGCTGCCTTTTCTGGGGCGAGTCCTGGATCACATGCCGGGATGGAAAGTTGCGCGGTTCGTCATTCCGGCGCTCGCCTGCGCCTGTTTATTGATGGCCTATTCGCCGACTTTACTGGCGCTGGTTCTGGCGCTGTACCTGTTGCGCCTGTTCGGGCAAGGCATGATGACCCACACGGCCTATACCGAAATCGGGCGCTGGTATGTCGCCAATCGTGGCCGCGCCACGTCCCTGATCGTGCCCGGCCATCAAACGGGCGAAGCGCTTCTGCCGATTGCCTTCACTCTGGTTGCGGTCACGCTTGGCTGGCAGGCGGGATGGGTCATCGGGGCGGGTCTTTTGCTGGTCTTCGGCTTTCCGATGATCCTGTCTTTGTGGCGGGTGGAGCGAACGCCGCAAGCTAGCGATCCCGATCTGGCAAGCGCGCGCCTCGGACCGGACAAGACCGTGGGGGAAGTGGCTGCGGATCCGATATTTTACGCCCTTCTGGTCGGGGTTCTGGCGCCGCCTTTCATTGGCACTACGATCTTTTTCCATCAGGACTATCTGGTCGAATTGCGCGGCTATGATGAGCTTGCGTTTGCGGCCGCATTCCCGATCATGGCGATCACAACAGTCACGTTTTCGCTGATCAGCGGTCAAATCATCGACCGGTTCGGCGCTATTCGCCTGCTGCCAATCTATTTGCTTCCGCTAAGCTTTGCCTGTCTTGCCGTCGGTTTGTTGACCCCTCTTTGGGGGATCTACGCCTTCATGTTCCTGGTTGGCGTGAGCTACGGCTTCACAGCGCCTTTGGTCGGGGCCCTCTGGCCGGAGGTCTATGGTGTGCAAAATCTGGGTTCAGTCCGATCGATTGCCGTCGCGGCCAGCGTAGCGGCGACCGCAATCGGGCCTGGCCTGACGGGCTATCTCATCGATCGCGGTCTTTCGCTGCCAACGCAGATGCTGTTCTGTTGCGGCTGGTGTGTTCTGGCCAGTGTGGTGCTGGCATTCGTATCGCCGATAATCCTCAGGCGAAATGTGCGTGGATGAGGATGCCTTTCGGGTTGGCAAACGGCCTGGGTTTTCAAAAAGGAAGGCCACCACCACCTAACCGAGAATCTGATAGGCTTGTTCCCAGGACGAGCAATATGGTCACCAACAGTGAACGGGAGCATGGTCATGACGAGCGGTTTTTCAAAGACGCCGGAGCCGCCCTATTATGCGGTCATCTTTACGAGCCTGCTTGGCGAGCGTGACGAAGGTTATGGCGAAATGGGGCTCGCCCTGGTTGAACTTGCCGAGCGCCAGCCCGGCTTCCTGGGCATCGAGACAACTCGAGGCGCCGACAGGCTCGGCATCACGGTGTCTTACTGGAAAGACGAAGCGAGCATTCTAGCTTGGAAGAACCAGACGCAGCACTTGTTTGCTCAAAAGACCGGGATCGAAAAATGGTACGAGCATTACGAGTTGCGCGTCGCAAGAG
>JANSXJ010000089.1 GCA_024743015.1 Hyphomonas sp.
GGAAGGGTAGATAGATCATGCCGCGCCCTTCATCGGCGAGCATCAGATCCAGCACGACCGCTTCCGGACTGGTCCCCCGCGCCCGCGCGATAGCGGCCACGGTCTTGTCTTCTGACGGCTCATAGTCGGGCGGATCGCCAAGCACGAACATCTTGCCGAAATTTCGCAAGATGGATTTCACGAATGGGTTGTCAGCATCGGGTTGATCCTCCAGTAGGCGCTGCTGGAAGGCTGGGTCGCGTAGCATCCGAACGCGCGTTTCGAACGGTTCCTCAGCGATGGATTGATAGACCGGATGCCCTGAGAACGGGTTCAGGGTCAGCTCAAAGCCGAGCAAGACACCCACCGGACGCGGCCCGACTTGCGCGCGCATATCCAGACCCGCCGCTGCAGCAGCTTCAATTTCTGCCAACAAGTGTTTCCACCCCTCCGGCGCCACATCTGCTTGCGCCAAGGACACTGAAAGCGGTCGTCCGGATTTCTCCACCAAACGGCGGAGCATGGCCGCTTCTTTCTGGGGGTCATTGAAGTCAGAGACGAACTGTAACACGCCTTTCCGGGCCTCACCCAGCGCCATGGCGATGCCGGTCAGTTCCTTTTCGGAGGCTGTAAGCGTCGGCGTCGGCTGGCCATCGGACGTGCGATGGTTCAGCGTGCGCGAGGTTGAAAATCCCAGCGCCCCCGCTTCAACCGCCGATTTGGCGAGCGCCGCCATGGCCGCAATGTCCGCGTCGGTCGCGTCTTCCCGGTTCGCTCCTCGATCTCCCATCACATAGACTCTGAGCGCTGCATGCGGCAGCTGCGCGCCGAAGTCGATATCGAAGGCGCGCTCTTCCAGGCTGTCGAGATAGTCAGGAAAACTCTCCCAGTTCCACGGCAGGCCCTCGGCCAGCACCGGAAAAGGAATATCCTCCACCCCCTCCATCAAGCGGATCAGCCGGTCATGATCTGTCGTGCGCACAGGCGCGAAGCCGACGCCGCAATTGCCCATAATCGCAGTCGTCACGCCGTGATTGGACGATGGCGACAGCGCATCGCCCCACGTCACCTGTCCATCATAATGCGTGTGAATATCGACAAAGCCGGGGGTGACCAGCTTGCCCTTGGCATCGATTTCCTCAATGCCCGCGCCGGATACGTCGCCGACCTGAACAATGCGTCCGTCATCGATCGCAATATCGGCGTCCCGCCCAGGGGTTCCGGATCCATCGACGACAAAGCCGCCGCGGATCACCAGATCATGCATACCCATTCGCACCTCCTCGGTGAACTTGCAGAGTGTGCCAGCGCTTTCAGACCTGTCAAACCTATCGCGGCGAGAGCCTCATCGCAGTCCGAGCCGCTTGAGCGGCGACCCGATCGCGCCGGACACCATCGCCGCCAGGAGTTGCGGCGCAGGCCAGAGCTTGCTGAACGGTGCTGCCAACCAGTCGCGTAGCCATGGCAGGACCTGACTGTCACCCTGATAGACGGGCGTGAACATCCAGGTCATGATCTGATAGAGGCGCACGTGCCCTCTCCGAAGCTTGAGATAGGTCTTGAGTGCATCGCTGATATCGGATGTCTGAGAGATCGCTTGTGCCAACGCCCACGCGTCCAGCAGCGCCATATTCGCTCCTTGCCCCAATTGAGGCGACGCCGCGTGCCACGCGTCACCGACCCGGACGACCTGTCGGCCAATCACAGGATGCTTCGAAGTGTGGTGGCGATACCGAGCAAAGCTCAGATCATCGTGATGCTTGAAATGGGCGAGCAACCCTTCTGTCTCGGGCCACAGCGCTTTAGCATCGCGCTTCCAGTCTTCCAGAGGCGATGCGCGCCAATCGGCTTCAAGCTCGGCACGGATCGACCAGAAATAGGTCAACGTGTCCGGGCTTTTCGAGTCGAGTCGACCAGACGGCATGACCCCGGCCATCTGCTTCGCATTGAAGTAGCGCTGCTCAAGGGCGGCAGCGTCAAACGGCCCATCCTGCGGCCAGGGCAGGGTCGCCCACAGCGCACCATAAGGCAGGTCCACACCCTGGTCTGGCGGCGTCAGATTGGAGCGCGCACCATGGGCAAGGACAACCAGATCCTGCCCCGTGACCCGCTCACCGTTTCCAAGCGCCAGATCCGGGACTGATGGATCGAAATCCACCACAGGCGTACCCAGAACGAATTCAACGCCCGCATCTGACGCCGCGCGATAGAGCGCCTCAAATATCAAGCCGCGCTGCACGCCGAGCCCGTAGACCTCGCTTTGCCACTTGGCGTAGCGGACATCGAGCACCGGGCGCATGGACGGGGTTGTGAGGCCCCACAAGCGCTCGATCCGCGTGCCCAGCGCGTCAATCTCCTGGCGCAATCCCAACTCTTGCAGCACCGCAAGGCCGGTCTGCTGCAGCATCAGGCCCGAACCAATCGGTTCGGGTGTTTCGAACTGATCGAAGATTTTGATCTTGTGCCCGGCGCGGGCCAGCAATGCCGCCAGCGCAAGCCCGCCAATTCCGGCCCCAGTAATGGCGATGTTCAACGGCTTACCCATGCGACCACCCTGCGACGCTGCACGATGATTGTCACCGGGGTAAAAACTTCCTAACTCAAGGCCATGACCCATTCGATCAAAATGCTCATCGCTCAGCTCAATCCTGTGGTGGGAGACATCAAAGGAAACAGAGCTCTAGCGGAAGCGGCGCATGCTGAAGCTACAGAAAAAAGCGCGGACTTGGCTGTGTTCTCAGAGCTGTTCATTCTCGGCTATCCGGCTGAGGACCTGGTGCTGAAACCGGCCGCGGTTGAGCATTCCATGGCAGCGATTGAATCGCTTGCAGCCCTCACAAAGGAGGGCCCGTCCATGCTGATTGGCTCGCCATGGGCCGAAGACGGCAAGCTTTACAATTCGATCCTGCTGCTTGAAGGCGGCGAGATCCGCACCCGCTATGACAAGCGCGAACTGCCAAATTACGGAGTCTTCGATGAAAAGCGGATTTTCGACGAAGGCGAAGGCGCGCACGAAACGGTTGAGATCAATGGCATTCCGGTGGGTCTCGCGATCTGTGAGGACATCTGGTACGACCGCGTGCCCGGCGCCCTGGCTGAGGCGGGCGCGGAAGTCTTGCTTGTACCGAACGCCTCGCCCTGGCGGCGCACCGTCAATGTTGAGCGGCACACGACCTTCTCCGCCTGGGCCAAGACCGGTGTGCCCTATCTGTTCGTCAATCAGGTGGGCGGCCAGGATGAATTGGTCTTTGACGGCGCGTCCTACGCCGTCGACTTTGACGGTGCAGAACACCAGCTCCTCGGCGACTTTGTCAGCGGCACGGCCATGGTCACCTATAATGGCGACACCCACAGATTCGAGCCCGCTGATGAACCCGCCAAGCTGACCAGCGGTTGGGAAGCAGAGTATCGCGCGGCGACGCTGGCGCTTGGCGACTATGTCAACAAGAACCGGTTTCCCGGCGTTGTCCTCGGCCTGTCCGGCGGCATCGATAGCGCGCTGACGGCAGCCATGGCCGTCGATGCGCTCGGGCCGGAGCGGGTCTGGTGCGTGATGATGCCCAGCAAGTACACCTCCTCCGAAAGCCTTGAAGACGCCAAGGCCTGCGCCGAGGCTCTGGGCGTGCGCTACGACTCGATCAATATCGCGCCAGGCGTCGATGCGATGGACGAAATGCTGGGCTCTGCCTTTGCCGAGACCCAGCCGGACACGACAGAGGAGAACATTCAGTCCCGCCTGCGTGGGGTGACGCTGATGGCCCTCTCAAACAAGTTTGGCCACATGGTGGTGACGACCGGCAACAAGTCCGAAATGGCAGTCGGATACGCGACGCTCTACGGCGACATGTGCGGCGGTTACAATGCGCTGAAGGATTTCTACAAGACCGAAGTCTTCGCCCTCTCGCGCTGGCGCAATAGCGCGGTTCCTCTAGGTGCGCTGGGCCCAGGCGGCGAGGTGATCCCGGAGCGGATCATCACCAAACCGCCAAGCGCCGAGCTGCGCGAAGACCAGAAGGACGAAGACTCGCTGCCGCCCTATGACGCGCTGGACGACATCCTGCGCGGGCTGGTCGATCTTGAAGAAGACGTCGAGGACATCCTCGCCCGCGGCCATTCCGAAGCCACGGTGCGCCGGATCGAGCACCTGCTCTACATCGCCGAATACAAACGCCGCCAGGCACCGCCCGGTGTGAAAGTCGGCTCAAAGAATTTCGGCCGCGACCGACGCTATCCGATCACGAACAGGTTCCGGGATGATTGAGGGCGGCGGCGCTAAAGCGGGGCACGAAAAAGGGCGCAGCAGCCGAATGGCCCCTGCGCCCTCTGTTCAACTCACTGACAGAGCCTAGGCTTCAGCGATCATATCAACGGCTTCTTTGCCTTTGCGTTGGTCGATCGCGGTCGTGTAGGTCACTTTCTGGCCTTCAGACAGCGAGCGCATGCCGCTACGCTCGAGCGCGCTGACGTGCACGAACATGTCGGCGCCGCCATTGTCAGGTTGAATGAAACCAAAGCCTTTTTGGTCATTGAAGAATTTAACAGTACCTGGGGTCATAGAGAAATCCATTAGAAACAATCGCACGCGGAATTGCGGGCGAGACGTCGATGCTTTTTTGGGAGTTGTCTAAGATGCGTCGGCGAAGCCATAAGGGCGCGCCTTCGAAGCCTGATAGTCCGGCGAAAGGTCGATGAGGGCTCTGTCTAGGAGTCTGAGGGGGTTGGCAATAGGTTTTTGCTGTTGGGGGCGGTGAAGGAGACATTACCCGACAACCAGCAGAACGTATCGTTTAGGTCCCATTTTAGAACTCTATACTTAGGCGAAAGACTAAGTGAATTGACAATCGCGACGCAATCCATAAGTTAGGCAAATGCCTAACCAAGATTTAGCTCTCAATGATGTCTTCCACGCGCTCGCAGACCCCACGCGGCGAGCCGTCCTTCAGCGTCTGGGCGAAGGTCCCGCTTCGGTCAAAGACCTATCAGAACCGTTTGACATGGCGCTCCCGTCTTTCACGCAGCATTTGCGGGTGCTGGAAGAAGGGGGGCTGATCAAGTCAAAGAAAGTGGGCCGTGTTCGCATCTGCGAGATAAAGCCAAAACAACTCTCGAAAGCCGAGCGTTGGTTCGAAGACCAACGCGCGCTCTGGGAAGGCCGCTTGGATCGTCTGGATGCGTACATTGAAGATCTAGAGAAGAAAGGGACATAGCCATGACGGACACGAACGATCTCGATCTCGTCATTGAACGTCGCTTGGATGCGCCGCGCGATCTGGTATGGAGAGCCTGGTCTGATCCAAAGGAACTTGCCAAATGGTGGTGCCCTAAGCCTTGGCACGCGGACGTGGTTGAGTTTGATCTCAAACCAGGCGGCGCGTTCCATATGAGCATGCGAGGTCCGGAGGGCGAAGCGTTTGATAATCCCGGCGCGTTCCTAGACGTGCAACTGAAAGAGCGGATCGTTTTTACATCCAGCCTGAAAGCTGGGTGGCGTCCTGTCCTTCAGGACTCATTTCCGATGACAGCAATTATTACGATGCAAGATGATACGGGCGGCACACGCTACACGGCTCGAGTGCTTCACGCGGACGCAGACGGCCGTAAGCAGCATGAAGAGATGGGCTTCTTTGAGGGCTGGGGCGCTTGCATCGATCAGCTTGAATCACTGGCCAAAGAACTGAAAGGCACCTCATTATGAACGCCTCTGCAGCAATCGAGGATACCAAGCGACTGATACTCAAGCGGCGCTATAAGGCGCCTCGCGAATTGGTTTGGAAGGTCTGGACTGATCCTGAACATGTCGCAAAGTGGTGGGGACCGTTTGGTCCTGAAGAAACTTCAGCGGAGATAGACGCCGCGGTGGGCGGGACGTTCTATGTTTCCATGACCGCGCCAGATGGATCAACGCATCCAAGCCGCGGCCAGATCAAGCAGATCGATCCGCCGAGGCGTTTAGTGATTGAAGGCGATCCAAACGCACCGGATGATTGCGGCGCTGGTTTGCCGCCGCACGCGCTCATTATTCTGTCTTTGGATGAGGTCGATGGCGAAACTCTGCTGACGCTAGACGCTCACTTCCCGTCTATGGAAGCGCGTGAAGCTGCAGAAACCAGTGGCTACGCGACGAGCTGGAACGCAACGCTGGATGCGCTCGCGCCCTTCATTGAAATCCTGGTCGCCGCTGAGCGGTAATCCAAGAACGGAGGTCTATATAGGGATGGACGCGAAAGCACGCACCTGCTGGTGGTTTGATGGCAAGGCTCGCGAAGCGGTGGAGTTTTATGTCTCACTCCTTCCGGACAGCAAAATTGACCAGGAGTTTGCAGCGCATGATGAGGAACCGCTGATTATCGAGTTCACGCTCGCGGGGGCACCGATGATGACGCTGAATGGCGGACCAATGTTCAAACAGACCGAAGCCGCCTCGATCAGCATTCTAACCGAAGACCAGGACGAAACGGACCGGCTTTGGTCGGCGCTCACCGCTGATGGCGGCGAGGAGAGTATGTGTGGTTGGCTAAAAGACCGATACGGCGTTTCCTGGCAAATCGTCCCGAAACGACTTGTTGAATTGATTAATCACGAGGACGCCGAGGCCGCTGGTCGCGCGAGAGATGCAATGATGCGAATGAGGAAAATCAATATTCATGAGCTCGAAGCCGCTTTTGATCAACGCTCGTAGCGAAGCATCCATCCTGAAACGTCGACTGCACCGCGAGCATTAGGAAACATAAGCTTAATGTCAGCTTTCGGCGTCAAAGCGGACATTAGGCAGAAACAATCTCATGTCAGGTTTTAGGAATTAGCCGCCGTAGTGATAAATCGCTGCGCACGAATTCCCCCTAACCCCCCATCGCCGCGATCGCTTCCGCAACCGCAACCGTGCGCTCTGCCTCTTCCAGGTGCAGCAGTTCGGTCATCTTGCCGTTCACTTTCAGGACGCCTTTTCCGGCATTGCCCGGATCCGCGAAGGCTTCGATGACCGCTTTGGCTTGCTCAATATCCGCCTCAGCCGGAGCGAAGATCTCGTTCGCGGCGGCCAGCTGGGACGGGTGGATCAGGGTCTTGCCGTCAAAACCCATCAAACGCCCTTGCGTACATTCGGCGGCGAGCCCGTCCTCGTCGCCAATGCCGTTGAAAACGCCATCAATGGCCAGCAGGTCATAGGCCCGCGCTGCCGCTACGGAGAGCCCCAGCGCGGTCTGGAACGCGGTGCGCAGTGGCGGATCGTTCACCCCGCGCAATTCCTTGGCGAGGTCATTGGTGCCCATGACAAAGGCGGTCAGGCGGGTGCGGCCAACGGCTTCGGCAATATCCTGAATATTGAGGATGGCCTTGGGCATTTCGATCATCACCCAGAGGCCCATATCTTCCGGCGCACCGGCGCGGCTCATCGCATCGTCGAGCCGGTCAATATCGCCGCCATCAATGACTTTAGGCGCGAGGATCGCATCCGGACCAGCTGCGACAGCGGCCTTCATGTCGTCGAGGCCCCATTCAGTATCGAGCCCATTCACGCGAACCACCACCTCGCGCTTGCCATAGCCGCCGGACTGAACGGCCTTGCAGACCGTGTCGCGCGCTTCGGTCTTGGCGTCTGGCGCAACGGCGTCCTCAAGGTCGAAGATCAGCGTATCGGCGGCCAGCGTCTTGGCTTTCTCGAGCGCACGCGGGTTGGCGCCCGGCATATACAGGCAGGAACGACGGGGGCGGTGGGTTGAAACTGACATGTATGTCTCCTTGACGGACGAGATCGAACGCGACACGAGTGCCCGCTCGCGCGACTGAAATCAACTCTTGGCCCCGGGTTAAGCATGCCAACCGACTATCTTCTCCGCACCGCGGGCCCTGACGATTATGACGCCCTGGGTGAGCTGATATTCGATGCCATCCACAACGGTCCGACCCAGTACACGCCAGCACAGTCCAAAGCGTGGGCCCCGGCGCCGCGCAGTGGCCCGGACTGGGCGGCGCGCCTCGCCCGCCAGCACATCATCGCGGCGGAGCAGGACGGTGAGATACAGGGCTTCATGTCGATTGAACCCGGCGGCTATGTCGACTTCGCCTATATTCGCCCAAGTGCGCAGGGCAGCGGTCTCTTTCGGCGGCTGTTTGAGGCCGTCCTTGCCCGCGCCGAAGCGCAAGGCGAAGCGGAACTCTCGACTCATGCGAGCCTGATGGCGCAACCGGCCTTCGCGGCGATGGGGTTTGAGATTGATCACCATGAAACGGTCGAGGTCGGTGGCCAGTCGCTGCGGCGTGCACGCATGACCAAACGCCTGTAAGGATGCCCTTATGACAGATTTTCCCATTTCTGGTTTCACCGCACCCGGCTTCGAACCTGTTCAAGAGGCGTTTGAGGCAAACTTCGCAGAGGACAAGGAACTCGGCGCAGGCTTCGCCGCTTATCTCGACGGGGCGTTGATCGTCGACCTGAAAGGCGGCTACGCAGATCGCAAGAAGGAAACCGCGTGGTCCGACGAAACCATTGTCCCGGTCTATTCTACAACCAAGCCCATTGCCGCTTTGGTCCTGGCGAGCGTGATTGACGCCTTGCCGGCAGGATATGAGACCCCGGTGGCAGACGTCTGGCCTGAATTTGGGGCGAACGGAAAAGCGGCGGTAACGATTGCCCAGATGGTGTCGCACCAGGCGGGACTACCCGGATTTATCGACCCCGTTGATCCCGGCCTTTGGCTGGATCCGGAGGCATGCGCTGCGGCGCTGGCCCCGCTTGAGCCGCTCTGGGAGCCGGGAACAGCACATGGCTACCATCCGCTCTCCTGGGGCTATCTGATCGGTGAATTGGTGCGCCGTATTGATGGCCGCAGTCTCGGCACGATCTTGCGTGAGGATATTGCCGGACCTGCAGGGATCGACTTTCAGATCGGGACCCCAGAATCGGAGCATCACCGCGTCGCTGAGATCATGCGCCCCCGCGCCTTGCCGGATCTGGGTGAGATCAATGACGCCACCCGTGCCGCCTTCCTGACCAAATGGTCGGCCCCGGATCGCGGCGGCGCCATCTGGCGCGAAATCGAAATCCCGTCCGCCAATGGCATCGGCTCAGCCAAAGCCGTGGCGGAGCTTTACGGCATCTACGCGCATGGCGGCGACCTTCGAGGCCGGACCGTGATCCCGGACTCTGCGTTCGAGCGCCTGATCGAAAGCCGCGTAAAGGGTCAGGATCTGGTGCTGCCTTACGTCACCGAATTCGCCGCCGGGGTGATGCGCAACAATATCGGACTGTATGGTCCCAATCCGGATACAATGTGCCATTCAGGCTGGGGCGGATCACTGGCGCTTGGTGACCCAGATCGACACCTGAGCGCGGCTTATGTGATGAATCGCCAGTCCAACAGTCTTCAAGCGGACCCGCGCGCCACGCGATTGATTCAGGCTTTATACGGTTGTTTGTAAAGGATATTTCCTGACACCCTCGCGCGATTGAATCGGCTGGTACGATTGTTGCGAAACCCGTTCGGAGTTTGGAAACTCAAATCTCCATCATGTTTACCTGCGCCCGGCTGTTTCAGCCGGGCTCTTTTTTATCTGACAGAAGCGGCCGCCCGGGCCAGTCGCCGCGCCTTGGCGTCTCCCATCAGACTATCAATCGTAAACACGATGAGCGCAGTCCATATGAATGCAAAGGCGAGCGCGTGCGTCAGGCCAAAAGCTTCCTTGAACACAAGCACCGAAATCAGGAACTGCAAGGTCGGCCCGATATATTGCATCATTCCCATGGTCGAGAGGCGCAGGCGTTTGGCCGCAACCGCGAACAGAATAAGCGGAACGGCCGTGATTGGTCCGGCGGCGAGCAGCATTGGAATATCCCACCCGCTATCGCCCATCAGGCGTCCCTCGGGCTGCGTCACAAACCATCCAAACCAGAGCAGGGCGAGCGGCGCGAGCAGGGCGGCTTCTACCACAAACCCGGCCCGGCTATCGACCTGGACCTGTTTGCGAATAACCGAATAGAACGCGAAGGTCAGACACAGCACCAGCGCCACCCAGGGCAAATAGCCGAGCGCCGCTGTCATGATCGAGACCCCTATCGCGGCGAGCCCGACTGCAACCCATTGCGCTGGCCGCAACCGCTCCGCGAAAAACAGTGCGCCGATCAGCACATTGACCAGTGGATTGATATAGTAGCCGAGGCTCGCCTCCATCACGCGTTCCTGGCCAACAGCCCAGATATAGATCAGCCAGTTCACGCCAATCAGAACAGCGGAAATGCTCAGCCAGAACAGATGCTGGCGGGTTAGGGCGGCGCGAAGCTGGGTCCAATTGCGTGCGATTATGATGAGGATAAAACCGGTCGGAACACTCCAGATGACCCGATGCGCCAGCATCTCCATGGGTTGGATATGGTCGAGCGCCCGGAAATAGAGCGGCAATCCACCCCAAATCGTGTAGCAACCGAGACAGCAGAGAAACCCGAGGCGCAGTGTTGAAGACATGCGCGTGCAGGTAGCGGTGATTGTACTCAGGCGCCACCCGGAAATTGTCGATCATGCTGATCGGATCAGGGCCTAATCGCCATCCATGCGCAGCGCCGCAACAAACGCTTCCTGCGGGATCTCGACTTTGCCGAACTGGCGCATGCGCTGCTTACCGGCTTTTTGCTTGTCCAGTAGCTTGCGTTTCCGGGTCGCGTCCCCGCCATAACATTTCGCCGTCACATCCTTGCGCAGCGCGGAAATGGTTTCACGCGCAATGATCCGTCCGCCTATCGCTGCCTGGATCGGAATCTTGAACATCTGGCGCGGGATCAGGTCCTTGAGGCGCTCACACATCTGCCGCCCGCGGCTCTCGGCGCGGTCGCGGTGCACAAGCATGGCAAGCGCATCGACCGGCTCGTCATTCACCAGGATATTCATCTTCACGAGGTTTTCGGCGCGGTGGCCGACAATCTCATAATCGAAGCTCGCATAGCCGCGCGAGATCGATTTGAGGCGATCATAAAAGTCGAACACGACCTCATTGAGCGGCAATTCATACTGCACCATCGCCCGACCGCCGACATAAGACAGTTCGGTCTGGATGCCGCGTCGGTCCTGACACAGCTTAAGGATCGAACCGAGATACTCGTCCGGCGTATAGATTGTCGCCCGGATCCAGGGCTCGCGCACTTCGGCAATCTTGACCACATCCGGCATATCCGCCGGATTGTGCAACTCGATCTCGGTGCCATCTGTCATCGTCATCTCGTAAACCACCGATGGCGCCGTCGCGATCAGATCGAGATCGAACTCGCGGCTGAGGCGCTCCTGAATGATTTCCAGATGCAACAGGCCCAGGAACCCGCAGCGAAAGCCCATGCCGAGCGCGGCAGAGGTTTCCATCTCCCAGGTGAAGGAGGCATCGTTCAGGCGCAGCTTGCCCATCGCCGCGCGCAATTCGTCAAAATCTCCGGCATCCATCGGGAACAAGCCGCAAAACACGACGGGTTGCACGTCCTTATAGCCAGGCAGGGCCTCGTCAGTGCCATGCTTGTCCGTGGTGATCGTGTCCCCGATGGCGCAGTCAGCGACTTCCTTGATCGAGGCGATGAGAAAGCCAACTTCACCCGGGCCAAGCTCATCGACATCGGTGGGTTTCGGTTTGAAGAC
>JANSXJ010000395.1 GCA_024743015.1 Hyphomonas sp.
CCGACGCTTGGTCTTGATATTCGAGTGGCTGACATTGTGTCCGACCATAGGGCCTGTGCCAGTAAGTTCACATACGCGGGACATGGGTCGCTCGCTCATTGTCTAGATTGAAACCGAAGCGCGGCTATTACGCCGCAAGATCGGGCACGTCAAGCACTCAGATGAGTCGAAATGTAGCCGCTGGGAACCGGTGCATAAAACGGATTTAATCGAGGCAAAACAGTGACAGCTCTGTTCAGCCTAGCTTTTGCCATACACATATATATCAAGTGGAATTCATCACTTTGAGAGGCGTCCGCCATGATTAAGAAACTGCTCGCATCTGCTGCCCTGGCCACTTTGACCGTCGCCAGCGTTTCCGGTGCTGATACAGCCTTGGTTGAACCGCACATCCTCAGCCAGATCGAGGCGGGGCAGCCGATGCAGATGGATTACACGATCAAGGCGAGCGCCTGGGTGCTTATCCTGCCAATTACCGGGAAGGCCAACTTTCAGGTGAAGATGAACCAGGACACCTACTCGATAAAAAGCCAGGTCAAGACGACGGGTCTGGCCGATATTCTCGTGAATTATGACATGGAACTTGCCTCCTCCGGATACACCACGCCGGAAGGTCTCAACACCTATGCCTACATCTCGCAGAACAAGGACGGTAAGAAGAACCGCCGGGTGGACCTCAAATATCTTGGCGATGAATTCGAAATGGTAGCCATTCCGGCGTTCGGAAATCTCGGAGATCCGGCTGCTACCGCCCCACAAGTGCTGGAGGCGAAAGATCCGATCACAGCCCTGATCTCATTTGCGCTCGAGCCGCGCACAGAGGGTGAAGACCCATGCGGCGGTCCTCTGAAAATTTTCGACGGACGCCAGTTGACGCACCTGCATCTCACCAATCACGGTCTGAAAGACGTCAAGTCCGAGGCGTGGCGCGGTGAGGCCTATGAGTGCCATATCGAAATGGACAAGGTTGCCGGGTACAAGCCTGGTGAGGCCAATAAGGACACGCTGACCGGAATTGATGGTCCGCTGCGCATGTGGCTGGCCCCGCTGCCAAACGGCGCGCATGTGCCGGTCCGCATTGAAGCCGAAACCGATGATATCGGCACCGTGACCCTGCAAGCTTCACAGCTTCGCTTCACTCCTCTCGAGCAATAGCAAATACTGTCCACAAGCAATGCGCGCCGGGCGGGCGTAAGCCCCGGCTTGCCCTTCCGGCCGCGTTGACGTGCGCGCAGGGCCTGCCTAAGCGGGACCTATGACAAAGAAGCCTGTGAAACTCGTCAGCTGGAACATCAATTCCGTTCGCCTGCGCCTGCCGAACATAGAAGCCTTCGTGGCACAGGAGGCGCCAGACATTATCTGCTTCCAGGAAATCAAATGCCAGAATGCTGAGTTCCCGGAAAAAGCGTTCAAACAGATGGGACTGCCCCACCTTGCGATTAACGGTCAGCGCGGCGGCCATCATGGCGTTGCCATTGCCAGCAAGGCTCCGATTGAAATTCTCGAGACACCCGCACTCTGCCGCGAAGGTCATGCGCGCGTAAACGCTGTGCGGGTCGAAGGGCTTGAGCTGCACAATATCTATCTGCCCGCAGGCGGCGATGTTCCGGACCCGGAGGCCAACCCAAAGTTCGCGCACAAGCTCGATTTCGTGAACCGCCTTGGGCGACACTATGGAAAAACGGCGAAAGACGGCATGCCGCGGGTCTTGGTTGGCGACCTCAACATCGCGCCGCATCCGAACGATGTCTGGTCGCACAAGCAGCTTTTAAAGATCGTCTCTCACACACCGGTGGAGACTGAGAACCTTGAAAAGGCCCGCGAGAAAGGCGGCTTCACAGATATTGCCCGCCACGTCCATGACGAGGAGCAACGGCTCTATTCCTGGTGGAGCTACCGCGCCCGCGACTGGGCGGCTTCAAACAAGGGGCGACGCCTCGATCATATCTGGACGACCGACGCCGCCACCGCCCTTACGGATCTCGACAGCTATCGCGTACACTTGGCCTGGCGCGGCGGTTGGAAGCCGTCGGACCACGCGCCGATCAGCATCGAAATGGACCGGCCATAGATCGACCGGAAATGCCCTGAAAGTTGTGATTTAAAGGCAGGCAGATCCGCCCAATTATCACGCAAGGCATGGATCGTCATGCAATCTTCGGATTCGGAAAACTGATACTTTTCTGAGGCGTAGCCCGAGCCCACCGTCGATGCATGGCAGGTCTTCGCGAACTCACTTGTTAGACAAACCATTTCCATCAAACCTGATCTCGCAACGTGACTGCACAACCGCCGCCAGCGCGGAAAGACATAATCATGTTGCGGGAGGGATTTCTGGTCGGCCCGCGGGTCGACGCCAACTTGAAGGATGAAATCCATGCGTAACGCTATTGCAACTCTTATCGCCGCTGTCGCTCTGGCAGCTCCAATTGCCCAAGCTGAGGGCACGCCTATTACAGTAAAATTGACCTATGACAGCTCGCTTTTGGCGACGGTAGACGGGGCAAAATCGGTTTACCGATCGATCCGCTCGCAAGCCACCGACGCGTGCAGCAACAAACAACCGGCCACTGGCCAGGTTCGCGTTGATCGCACCTGCCGCGATGATCTGGTTGATAAAGCGATCGGCAAGATCCGTGTGGCCGCGATCGAAGACGGGCTGCAGCCGCTCTATGTGTTTGCGGCGCTTGAGTCTGACGAAGGAACGTCCAAGCAATAATTGAAATCTGAGAATAAAAGGCGGGCGGTGACAGAAGTCGCCGCCCGCTATTCATTCAAATTAGTTCGCCGTTTAAGCGACGCGTTCGACCATCATGTGCTTGATCTTGGCGATGGCCTTGGCCGGGTTCAGCCCTTTTGGACACACCTGAGTGCAGTTCATGATCGTGTGGCAGCGGTAGAGCTTGAACGGATCTTCCAGATCGTCGAGGCGCTCGCCGGTCGCTTCATCGCGGCTATCGATGAGCCAGCGATAGGCCTGCAACAGAGCGGCGGGGCCGAGATACTTGTCCCCATTCCACCAATAGGATGGGCAAGAGGTCGAACAAGACGCACACAGGATGCACTCATACAGGCCGTCGAGATGCTCACGCTCTTCTTCGGTCTGGTTCCACTCTTTCTCAGGCTCTGGCGTATCGGTCTTGAGGTAAGGCTGCACATAGGCGTGCTGCGCATAGAAATTGGTGAGGTCCGGAATCAGATCCTTGACCACAGGCTGATGCGGCAGCGGCGCGATGGTGATGTGCGGGCCGGCAATTTCGTCCCAGCCCTGCGTACAAGCGATTGTATTATGCCCGCCAATATTCATCGCGCAGGAGCCGCAGACCCCTTCACGGCAGGAGCGGCGGAAGGCGAGCGTCGAGTCGATATTGTTCTTGATATAGATCAACACGTCGAGGACCATCGGCCCGCATTTGTCCGTATCGACAAAATACGTGTCCCAGCGCGGATTGCCGCCCTCTTCCGGGCTGTAGCGATAGATCTTGAA
>JANSXJ010000271.1 GCA_024743015.1 Hyphomonas sp.
AAGAATGTCGACGCTGGACCATCTGATCCAGCGAGTATGTCATGTTGTCGCGCAGGTAAGCGAACCCGTACGCAGTATTGGTTCCGTACGTGATATCGCAAGCATAAGCGGCTCGGCGATCTTCGTCGGACATCCGACCTCCGCCCGGTATTTCGCCGCGGATCACACCTGTTGTCAGACCGAGGAAGCCATAGAGCTTGCCCATCCATTCGGCGTCGCGCGCGGCGAGATAGTCGTTCACGGTCACCACGTGTACGCCTTCACCTTTCAAGGCGTTCAGATAGACCGGCAGCGTCGCAACAAGCGTCTTTCCCTCACCCGTGCGCATCTCTGCGATGGCGCCATTGTGCAGGACCATGCCGCCGAGCAACTGGACATCAAAGTGGCGCATGCCAAGTGAGCGCTTTGCCCCTTCGCGGACGACAGCAAACGCTTCGTCCAGAATGTCATCCAGAGTTGCTCCGTCAGACAGGCGTTTGCGAAACTCATTGGTTTTCGCGCGCAACGCCTGGTCGGACAGCGCCTCGATCATCGGCTCGAGCGTATTGATCTTCTGAACACGGCGACGAAGCGGCTTAAGCTTGCGATCGTTGACTGAACCGAAAATCTTTTGCGCAAAGGATTTCATGGGAGGCGATACCACACTGTTTGAACGGATCCTGAAACCACAAATTTCTTTCCAGGATATGGACGCATGTTAAATGCATCCTGAACAAGTCTCTCGACCAGGACTTCAAGCGGACTTAAGAACGCCGCATACGCGTGTCAATTAGGCGAATGCCGCAAAGGAATGCCGATATGCTTGAGAATTTCCGATCCATCGGCGTCGCGATTGCAGCGACCGCCCTTCTTGCTGGCCTGACCGCCTGCGATTCCGAGCCGTCCATTGTAACCGAGAGCTCAACTTATGAGGGCGAAACAGCTGCAATTGTGAACGGCGAGCCGATCTATTTCAGTGATGTTGAGCTGGAAGCCGTGGCGCAGGGCCAGATCGAACCTGGCTCAGAGTTCACGACCAGCCACCCCGAATATCATCAGGTGCTGGAACAATTGATCGATCAAAGACTGCTGGCTCAGGAAGCGCTGGCCAGAGGCCTTGACCAGGACCCCGCAGCACGGCGACGGCTGGAATCCGGCCGCGAACGCCTCCTCGGCAATATCTTGGTCGAAAGCCTGGTTGCCAGCGAAGTGACCGAGGACGCCATCGACCTGATGTATGAAGAGCAGGTCAAACTCCAACAGTTGGATGATGAAGTTCGTGTCCGTTTCATTCTGGTCGAGTCGAGCGAGGCGGCAAATGCCATTCAGGCAGAACTCGCAGATGGCCGGGACTTTGCCGAAGCTGCACTCGAACACTCAAGAGACACAAGTACGCGCCTCGATGGCGGCGATCTGGGTTGGGTGAATCCGAATGAACTGGCCGATCCGTTTCCTGCGATTATCGGAGATACCGAAACCGGGGCGTTCTCCAGTCCGTTCGAAACTTCTCGCGGCTGGAACATTCTTAAAGTCGACGAACGGCGCACCAAGCCACCCAAGACCAAAGCCGAGATGCGGCCGGAAATCATCACCTTTCTCACCTTTACCCAGATCAGCGACATCCTGCGTGAGCTCCGCAATACGGCAGATATTCAGCAACGTGATCCGAGTGAGTTACTAGAAGCCAGAGAGAGCGCGTCCGAGCCATCTTCGGCTGACGAGACGTCCGCATCAGAGACCCCTGAAGAATGAATCTTAAACCCTCCCCGTTCGCGCCGGCCCGGTTCCCCGACTTGCCCGAAGTGAAAGGCTTGCGCGCCGCAACGGCCTCACGCGGGTTCTATGCGGGCCGCGGTGAACCACGCGATGATGTATTCCTTTTCGCGTTCGACCCGGGCACGACCTGCGCGGGCGTGTTTACGCGTTCGTCCACAGCCTCAGCTGATGTGCGGTGGTGCCGAGATGCTTTGGCGGCAAGCAACGGACAAGCAGCGGCGTTAGTCGTAAATTCTGGCAACTCCAACGCGTTCACAGGCGCAAAGGGGGTGCTCAAGAATGACGCCACGCTTGCTGCCATGATGACTGCACTCGGCTGCGAAAAGCATGCTTGTTATCTCGGCGCGACCGGAGTGATCGGAGAACCCCTTCCCGACCCGAACTATGTCGGCAGCATAGTCCCGCAAATGGCTAGCGCGCTCGGTGCCCCGGATTGGCAGGCTTGTGCCAGGGCGTTCATGACGACTGATACATTCGCCAAAGGTGCAGGGTTCGAGAGGCGTATTGGTGATCACGAGATCGCTTTTTCAGGCATCGCCAAAGGCTCAGGCATGATTGCGCCAAACATGGCGACCATGCTGGCTTATGTCTTCACCGATGCCGCCGTTTCGCCAGAGCTTCTCGACCGGGCCCTTAGAAGCGCCTGTGACCAGAGTTTCAACGCGATTACGGTCGATAGCGACACCTCAACCTCGGACAGCCTGATGGTTTTCGCCACGGGCGCGAAAGGTGATGCCCCGATCATCGCCGAATCCGATCCGCGCTACCCGGCATTCGCAGACGCTCTCTCTGACATTTGCGGGGAGCTTGCAATGCTCATCGTCAAAGATGGAGAAGGGGCGAGTAAGTTCATCACGATCCATGTCGAAGGCGCAGCATCAGACGCTTCGGCCCGAACCATCGCCACCGATATTGCCAACAGCCCTCTGGTGAAAACCGCGCTCGCGGCCAATGATGCCAATTGGGGACGGGTCGTTATGGCTGTGGGCAAATCGGGCGAGCCGATCGATCTGGAGGCTCTGTCAATCTGGTTCGGTGACGTACAGGTCGCTGAGGCTGGCGGACGTTCAGAAGACTATGACGAAGCCCGCGCCAGCGCAGCGGTCGCGGAACCCGAGATCACCATCCGTGTTCGCGTCGGAGCCGGGCCCGGTCGTTCGACCGTATACACCTGTGATCTGACTCATGCCTATGTCGACATCAACGGAGCCTATCGGACGTGAACGTCGTGTATGTTGTCGCGGCCGCTCTGATCAATCCTGAAGGAAAGATCCTGCTGGCACAGCGTCCCGAAGGAAAAGCCATGGCAGGTTTGTGGGAATTCCCTGGTGGAAAGATCGAACCTGATGAGCGTCCGGAGCAGGCTTTGGTGCGCGAACTTACCGAGGAATTGTCCATTACAGTTAGCGAATGCGACCTCAATCCGTTGACATTTGCCAGTCACACTTACGAAAAATTTCATCTTTTCATGCCCTTATACGCCATACAAAAATGGAGGGGGACACCGCTTCCAAACGAGGGACAGCAACTGGCCTGGGTCACCCCGGAAGAGTTGCATAATTTTCCGGCACCCGCCGCAGATATTCCTTTGTTTGATTTCTTGGTGGCCAGGCAAAGAGTGGATGAAGATGAGCGTTGATCTGAAAGCCCTTAAGAGACTGTCTCGCTGCGAAGCAGGCGCCACCGCGGTGGAATACGCCTTGCTGATGGGCCTGATGGCGCTCGCCCTGATCGGCGCGCTCAACGCAACCGGTTCCGGCACGCAGGACAAATGGGACGGAGTCTCAGAGGATGTCGGCGACGCCATGAACGGGGTCTGATCCGAGGCCCATCCCTGGAACATCGCTGGCCCATTGCGCGGCGTCGCGGCTTGACCAAACACAAAATCCCGGCAGGCTCGCCTTTCAAACGGAGGGTGCCATGGCCGAGGTTCAGCCATTCGAGATAAACGTCCCGCAGTCCAAACTGGAATGGATTCGCAAACGCGTTTCGAAGTATAAATGGTTCCCTGAGCCTGCCGGCATTCCGGATTGGCAACTTGGCATGTCAACGCCGGTCTTGAAGGACCTGCAATCCTATTGGCTGAAGACTTATGATTGGCGCGCGGCAGAAGCGGCGCTCAATTCGCAACCGCAATTCACCGCCGAGATTGATGGCCTTCAAATCCATTTCCTCCATATTGTTGGAGAAGCTGGGGGTAACCGCCCGCTGCTCCTGACACATGGTTGGCCGGGATCGATTTTCGAATTCTATGATGCGATAGGTCCGCTGGCATTTCCCAGCCAGCATGGTGGAAACGCGGAAGATGCGTTTGACCTGATCATTCCATCCCTCCCGGGATATGGGTTCTCCGCAAAGCCGGCGGCTCCGCTCGGGCAACGTGCGACGGCGGCAATGTGGGACAAGCTAATGTGCGAGGTGCTCGGCTATGACACCTATTTCGCGCAAGGGGGGGACTGGGGCGGAATGGTGACATCCTGGCTCGGACTGAACCATGGCACCGTCGATGGGAAGGGCGGTTGCAAGGCGATCCACCTCAACATGATCGGCCTGCGTCCCACGCCCGCGACCCCGCAAAGCGAAGCGGAAACTGCATGGCTGCAGGCGTCTCAAGCGGCGATGCAAGCGGAAGGGAGCTATCTGATGCAGCAAGCCACAAAGCCGCAAACGCTGGCTATGGCATTGATGGATAGCCCCATGGGGACGGCTGCCTGGATCCTGGAAAAGTTTCACACCTGGAGCGATTTGCGCGGGGGCGATCTGTTCAAGATCTACACACGCGACCAGCTCCTGACCAATCTGATGATCTATCTGGTGAACGATGCCATCGCGACGTCTGTCTGGTATTACGCAGCCTTTTTCGGTGAAGGCGGCAGCGCCCTCCCGGAAGGGGTGCGATGCGAGACACCGACGGGCTTCGCCAACTATCCGGGCGAAACGGTCTATTTCCCGCCGCCCCGCTCCTGGTGCGAGCGGGCTTACAACATCACCTATTGGCGCGACCAACCGCATGGCGGTCACTTCGCCGCGATGGAGGCCCCGGATCTGTTCGTGGCCGACATTAGAGAATGGGCGCGCAGCCTGGACTGACGCCTAGTCGCGTCCGGGGCGATAGGTTCGCGATGCATTGGCTTCGATATCCGCCCGTTCCAGCAGGGCCGGACGCCATTCCTCCGCCGCAAAGAGCGGGGCTTGATCGGCAAAATGAGGGGAGTCCTCATCCAGGGTCGCCGCGCCAAACTGATGGATGACATCCGCTCTCTGATTGCCATCCGCATCCCATTCGACAATCGCGATCCAGGTGTCACCAGCATTGGCCTTGAGGATGCCGTCATCGCCAACTTCAGCCGGATAAATCGCGCGAAGGATATCCGGTCCGCCTCTGACCGGAAGGTTCACCTCGCCGCGGATCAGACGATTGACCTGGCCCCATTCCGGATCG
>JANSXJ010000379.1 GCA_024743015.1 Hyphomonas sp.
ATGCACAAGGCTGCAATGATTGTGATGTTTGCGCGCGTATCTCGACGATACGCTTTCAGATCCGGATCACGCACGTACTCGCTCCCTCTGGCGCTTCCATTGAAGTCGCCAAAACAGCCCCTAGTACGTACTCATCGTGTTACGGTTGGCCCGTTAAAAGCTGACCAACAAGCGAGCGAAAAATTTGCCGGCCTGATTAACGCTTATTCTTACCCATGAACCCGAACAGATGCCCGGCAACCTTGCGCATTTGTATCTCTTCGCTGCCTTCTGTGATCCGGTAGCGCCGGTGATGACGGTAGATATGCTCGAACGGCTTGTGACGGGAATATCCCATACCGCCATGTACCTGCATCGCCCGGTCGGCCGCGTTGCAGCACAAGCGGTTCGCTCGATAGTTGCACATCGAGACTTTATCAGACAGCCGCTGCGCAACCTCGGGCTTGGTCATCTGATCCATTTCCCAGGCCGTCTTGAAAATCAGCAAACGAAGCATCTCAGCTTCCGTCGCCAACTCGACCAGCGGGAATTGGATCGCCTGATTGACGGCTAGCGCCTTGCCGAACGGCTTTCGGGCCTGGGCATAGTCCACACTTTCATCGATACAGAAAAGCGCTGCGCCGACCGAACTCGCGGCCTGGCGGATCCGGTTTTCATGCACGAAATGCTGCGCCAATGCCAGACCACCCTCGGCTGGCCCGAACAGCGCACTTTCCGGCACCCAGACATCCTTCAGCGAGACCCGCGGGTGATCGGTCGGCATGTTGAAGGTCCAGAGATACTCTTCAATCTTCAATCCGGGCGCGTCGGCAGGGACCAGCAGACAGCTAATGCCGCGGGCGTCGCCGTCTTCACCGCTGGTGCGCACAAAGCACATCATATGCGTGGCGACATGCATGCCCGTCGTCCACATTTTTTCGCCATTGATTAGCCAGCCATCGACACCATCGCGTGTTTCGCGCTTGGCCACAGTATCCATGTGCGTGGCATCGGATCCGTGGTCCGGTTCGGTCAAACCGAAGGTCGCCCGGAATTTCCCATCGAGCGCCTCCTGAATGAGGTGTTTTTGTTCAGGACGCGCGAAGTCGCGCAGCATCAGGATCTGCGGATAATTGGCGACGATAGAATGCTCGTTCTGCAAGTCATTGTGGAGCCCAAGACCCTTGCGCGCGAGATGCTCACGGATGATTGCCATAGCGAGGTTCGAGCCATCCTGACCGCCATACTCGGATGGCAGGGCAAAACGGAAGTGACCGGCTTTATCGGCTCGGCGTTTGGCCTCGGTCAGCAACTCTTCCCACTCATGGCGCGGGAGTCCGCCATTGTCGAAATCGGTTCGCGCCCATTCCCGGCGATGATCAAAGAACCTGATATTGTCGTCCTGCTGTTCCAGCGGTTTGATCTCCGCCTCGATAAACTCGTCCAATACGGTGAGATAGTCGGCGATATCCTGCGGAATATTGAAATCCATCATTTCCCTCCTGAGCTTTTCCTGAGCGTAAATCGAAGGCGTGCTTCTGCAATCCGCATCGTCGCGTCAATTTCGGCGCGGCGACTGACTGCCTCCTGTCAATTCTTGTCAGCTGAATACGAAACGATGCAACTTTCTGTGCGCTGAACGATTGACTTATTGTTCAGGATTTATATGTTCAGCTTCGTCAGATGAACACATCGACATCGGCACAACGCCACCCCAATTGAAAGGTTTCCTCCCATGATCCGTACTCTCGCTGCTGCAACAACCGCTCTCGCATTTGCCGGAACCGCTTTTGCCGGAACCGCCTTCACCGCGAAACTCGAAACACCAATGGAAAAAGCCGAGAAAATCGTCGCTGCCAAAGCACTTTGGAGCTGTTCTGACGATACTTGCCGCGCCACGCTCGACCGCAAGACCGTGAAGGTCAGCACCTGCAAGAAAGTGGTCAAGGAAATCGGCAAACTGGCCGAATTCTCAAACGGCAACGAAGCCCTGTCTGAATCCGATCTGGAGCGTTGCAACGCGGTTGCAAAATCCTAATCGACTTATTTACCTCACTCCCCTCCCAGGGCCGTTTCTCAGGAAACGGCCTTCTTTTTTGGTTGAAGAACAGATCCGTTTCACGTCGCGGGAGCGCTTCTCAAGTGCGATGCGACCTGCTTACTTCGCTCCCAAACTGAGCCCCATAGCAAAATCAGGAGGATATCCCATGACAGTCCAAGCCGCTCGCACTCCGGACAATTGTTTCTCCAGCCTCCCGGACTATCCTTTCGCGCCGAACTATCTGGATGACTTGCCAGGCTATGAAGGCCTCCGCGTGCATTATCTGGACGAAGGTGAACAATCTTCTGACCGGGTGTTTCTATGCCTGCACGGGCAACCAACCTGGTCCTTCCTTTATCGCAAGATGATCCCGGTCTTCGTCGAGAGCGGCGCACGAGTGATCTGTCCGGACTGGCTCGGCTTTGGTCGTTCTGACAAGCCCACAGAGGATGAGGTTTACACCTTCCACTTCCATCGAGACATGATGATCGAGTTCATCAAACGCCTGGACTTGAGCAACATCACGCTGGTGTGTCAGGACTGGGGTGGAATACTCGGTCTCACGATTCCAATGGAGATGCCCGAGCGATTCGCGCGGCTTCTGGTCATGAACACAGTCATTCCGACCGGGCAGTCGCCGGGTGAAGGGTTCGACGCCTGGCGCGCGTTCAATCGCACGCAGCCAGACTTGGATATCGCCGCCCTGATGAAGCGCAGCACCCCGATTCTCACTGACGCAGACGCCGCCGCTTATGCCGCGCCGTTTCCTGATGCCACCTTCAAAGCCGGCGTTCGCCGCTTTCCCGAACTGGTCATGACAGCGCCTGATATGATGGGCGTTCAAACGTCAAAACGCGCGGCGCTGTGGTGGAAAAACGAATGGACCGGCTCAACCTTCATGGCGGTTGGAGCACAGGACCCTGTCCTTGGTCCCGGACAAATGGAGGCCCTCCGCAGTCTCATTCGAGGGTGCCCTGAACCGATGATCGTCGAAGACGGTGGTCATTTTGTTCAGGAATGGGGTGAGCCGATTGCGCGTGCCGCACTCCGCAGCTGGGGGGATCTCACTTAACTTTGCTGATCCGTTCTTGAGCCCTCGATGCCAGCAGATTCCAATTCGCGATCCAGGCGCCCTGTCAGCCAAAGAAAGAACATTCGAAAGTCGCTAATCAGTGACCAAAGCGGGTGCGTAAAAGTCGCGGGCTTGTTTCGCTCCACAAATGCATGGCTGAACCAGGCGAAGACATAACCGGCAATCGGCATGGCCAGCAGGAGCAGCCAACGCTGTGTCAGCACCGAGAATACCGCAATCGCAATGACGAGCATCGTCCCGGCATAGTGGAAATTCCGGGTGGCGGGCCGGGCGTGTTCCTGGAGATAGAACGGCCAAAACTCTGCATAGGTGGCTTTGCGGTCCGTCATTCTGCGCCTCGCTCTGTTTTCCGCACCAAAACTAGCGACGCGATGGTTTCCAAGCAAGTCATAGAAAAAGGCCCGACCGAATGGTCGGGCCTCTCACAATTCTAACGAACGTTCAGATTATTGAACGACGATGGTGACTTCTGAACGACGGTTCAGCGGCTCACGGACACCGTCCGTCGTCGCTTTGGCCAGATCGTTTTCACCGCGTCCATCCGTAGAGATGGCTTCGGCTGCGATAC